>SLCQ01000252.1 GCA_007125745.1 Nitrincola sp. | reverse complement strand
GAGTTAAGCGAAATTCCGAAACGGTTACAAATTTTAAAGCGGTTAAAAGCCGGAGAGCCCCAACGTCGAATAGCCGAGGAGTTGGGTGTTGGTATTGCTACTGTTTCTCGCGGTGCGCGTGCACTCAAACGAGACCTATAAGAGTCCATTATGACCCGTCGACCTGAAAAAATTGAACTCCCCCGCAAACCAAAATATGTCACTGTGACTGCCGATGGTGACTTTTTTGAACTCTTTCGAAAAATCGAAAAGCGCTTTGATGTCTGCTTTATGTTGGAATCATTAGGTGAGGATAGTCACTTCTCTCGCTATTCCATCATTGGCTTTGACCCCGAAAGGCTTCTCTATGCCAATGGCAACCAGCTAACGATTGAGGATCGAGAGGGAAATAAAGAGCATTACACCAGTGATAATCCATACTACTTACTGCGTGATATCATGCCGCAAAATATTATCGCCCGTAAGTATGCTGGTGGCTTAACTGGCTATATCGGTTACGATGCCATGGGCTATTTTGAACCCAGCCTATCACTCAAAACCAGCGACTGGTTTGATGCCTTTCGCTTTGGCTTATATAAAGATGGTTTGATTCTGGACAAGATGACTGGCGAAGTCATCTACTTTCACTACGCTGAAAACCGCATGGAACTGGTGAATGAATTGATTCATGCCCCCAGTCCCAGCAACGGTCCATTGGAAATAACCTTCACTGGCGAAACCATGACCCGTGAACAACATGCTGATGCGGTGATGAAAGTCAAACAAGATATTATCGAAGGCAAGGTGTTTCAGTGTGAAGTTGGCTTTAAGAAATACCTAAGCCTCAAAGGCGATACACTTCACCTGTATCAACAGCTACGTGAAGTAAACCCCTCTCCTCAGATGTACTACCTCAAGTTTGGTGATCAAAAACTGATCGGCGCCAGCCCTGAGCTCCTCTTCCGTTTACGCCAAGGCGAGATGGAAACCTTCCCTCTTGCTGGAACGACGCGACGCGGTAAAGACGCTATCGAAGATACACAACTTGCCCGTGCGCTTCTGAATGATCCGAAAGAGATTGCCGAGCACAATATGATTGTCGACCTGCATCGTAACGATATAGGCCGTGTTGCACGTTTCGGTACAGTAAAAGTACGCAGTTTGATGGACATTAAACGCTTTAGCCATGTACAACACATTTCCAGCGAAATTGTCGGCATTATCTCCGAAAAAGAAGACATGTTCTCAGCATTAGCCAGTAACTTTCCAGCTGGAACACTCACGGGTGCACCCAAAATTGAAGCGATGAAAATTATTGATGCACTGGAGACCGATGGACGTGGCCCCTATGGTGGCGCTGTCGGTAATTTCTCCTTTAATGGTGATTGTACTTTTGCGATACCTATTCGTACCGTTTTTGCAAAGGGAGAAGAAGCCTATGTGCAAACCTGTGGAGGTAATGTTTACGACTCCAACCCAGAAGATGAATATGAAGAGATACGTCGAAAATTCGCGGGTACACGCAAGGCACTCGAGCCGTTTTTAGTGGGCGAAGGAGAAAGCACTCAATGAAAATTCTCATTATCGATAACTACGACTCCTTTACCTATAACCTATACCAATACATCGGCGAAATTCTCACCACGGCTGAAATTCATGGTGAACTGAATAGCTTTGAAATTTTGGTTAAGCGTAACGATCAAATCACCTTGGAAGAGGTGCGCCAGCTTAACCCCGATCGGATCATCATCTCTCCAGGCCCTGGATCACCAGATGATGAGCACTATTTTGGTATTTGTGCGGCGGTCATTCGTGAAATCGGCTCGAGCACCCCGCTACTAGGCGTCTGTTTGGGGATGCAAGGCATCGTTCATGTGTTTGGCGGCAAAGTCGTCAAAGCAAACCTACCCATGCATGGAAAAATCAGCCCGATTCATCATAACGGTGAAGGTATGTTTGGCAGTATTCCCGATCAATTAGAGATCATGCGTTACCACTCACTCATCGCTGAACCGCAAAGCTTACCCGAATGCCTTGAAGTCACGGCAAGCGTTGGTGAGCTTACTCCGGTAGACTTCAATAATCATGCGAAAATCCATCAAGGTGGTGACTTCGAAATTATGGGTGTTCGTCATAAAGAACATCCAATTCAAGGCATCCAGTTTCATCCTGAGTCCTTTGCCACGGAAGGCGGCAAAGAGTTAATTGCTAATTTTCTTTTTCAAACCTTCACTGCATTGCCAGAAACGCGCTAAGGTGTTTTACTTAACAGCATTTATAATCCGCACATAGGGAAGACAGGAAAGCATTATGCATAGCAGTTTATCGCGTTTTAAATCGGCCAGCTTTGCCGCCACCTCACTACTGGGCGTCACACTATTACTGAGTGGATGTAGCAGTGATGACCCAGAGCAAACCGCTTCTGAACAAACCTCTCCTGCAGTAACTGAAGATCGCTGGTTAAGTCAGGTGCCTGCAAATACACCCTATTTCTTCGCCAGCCGAGAGCGCCTGTCTGAGACTGAAGCGATGGAGCTGATGGAGAAGCTGGGTTATCTGGATGATATTGATGTACAAATAGCTGAGTTAGAAGAGTTAAGAGATCTTAGTGATGATCCTGCTGTCGCGTATTTTCTAGATATTGCCGTGAGCTTGCTTAGCACCTTTGATGAAATCAAAACACTGGAGGATTACCACCAACGAGGCATGATGCCAAATGCCCGATCAGCCGTTTATGGACTTGGGCTTTTACCCGCGGTGCGTATGGAGCTGTATGACGAGGAACGTTTTAAAGCGTTTTTTGAAACTCTTATAGCGAACCTTGATATTGAACTGGCGACAGACCAATTAGGTGACTTAGAGTATTGGCACACCTCTGCCGATAGCCTATTACAAAGCTTTATTACCATTAAAGATAAGCAATTAATATTAGGCATATTACCTTCCACGGTGGAGCAATCCGTTGTTGAAGAACTGTTTGGAATCACCCTGCCCGTCTTAAGCCTAACGGACAGTAGAGCGATCGAGCAGTTAGAACAGCGTTATCAATATTCACCCTATGGCAGTGGTCGTATCTCCACCTCAGAACTGGTCAATGAAGTCGTTGAACCTTCCCATCCAGCCACTCAGGCCTTGATGGCTATTGGTGGTGCGGATCCGCTTGATATCAGTGCCTGCCGGACAGATATAGACCGTTTAACGGATCTATTTCCAGCGCTCGTTATGGGCATGCACAGCCTGAACACACAAGAGGTGAGTGGCAGTCTTCGGTTAACAACCAGTGCAGATATTGCCGATGACCTGAACAACTTCACCACTCAAGTACCGGGACTAGGCACTGGTCAAGGCATGGCGAGTTTAGGATTGGCATTAGATATACCCTCAATTACGCGTGCTTTACAGAAATACGCCGGACAAGTTCGTACCCAACCCTTTACCTGCCCTGAACTACAAGACATTAATGCCATGTGGGATGAGCTTGGGCTTTTGACCAACAACCCCATGACCATGATGATCGGCCCTGCACTCAGCGGCATCAATGTCAGACTTGATAGTTTTAATATGGACCCTGTGCAACCCACGGGTACAGGTGTAGTGAGCTTCGCATCACCGAATGCACAAAGCCTAGTGTCTGCTATCAGTATGTTTGCGCCACAAATTGCGAGCCTAAACCTTCAAAGTAATGGTGAAGTGAAGCAGGTGGACCCAAGCTTACTTCCACCCGATGTGCCTCACCTACATGCCGCTATGTCTGATACCGCGGTTGTTGTCGGCGTAGGTTTAGACACACCCGATCAACTCACTTCAGAACTGCAACAGAGTTCAGAGCGTTCAGACCTGATGCTCTATGGACACCTGCGCGGTGATACCTTTGCCCATCTCGCTGAAATCAGTTCACAACTCCCTAACACCGACGCTATGGAGACTGCAGATCTTCTATATATGTCAGAAATCTATGAAAAAGTGGCTTTCTGGCTGGGTGTAGACGGTTCCGGTTTCGAGCTGGGTGTGAAGGTCGAATTGAAATAATCGTCCTATCTGTTTGGGCTGATCACAGTTTGACTTTCTGATCAGCCCATCTTTCTCCATCCTCTTGCTGATGCGTGACCAGTATCGCACATTGACCTGTTGTATCGATCCGTTGCTTAAGCCAGTCGCCTGCTAACACTCTGGTCTTATCATCTAACGCACTAAAGGGTTCGTCTAAGAGTAAAATGGGCTGTTGGCGTAAAACCGTTCGTATTAAAGCGATGCGCTGACGCTGACCACCCGAAAGCTCACTTGGAAGACGATCAAGTAACGCGATAACGCCTAAGGATTCGCAAGCGATCAACACCTCTTGCCATTGAGCAGAACTGGGTTTTCCCCTCTGGAATCCTAAGCGCAGATTTTGCTCAACCGACAGATGTTCAAACAGATTATGTTGCTGAAATAGACTGGACACTGGACGCTGTTGAGGTAATAAGCGTGTTATAGAAAGCTGACCATAGCGAACTGATCCCGACTGTGCTGGTAAAAAACCACCTAAACACTCCAACAGACTGCTTTTTCCACAACCACTAGGCCCCATCAAGACCAACAGCTCTCCTGAAGAAAGTGTAAAGCTGTGATGCCAGGATAGCGCACCTCGTTGAATCATCAATTGATCCACCGAAAGTGACTCTTGCCAGGTTTTCATCGCCCCCTCTCCAACCAACGCAGTGCTACAAAGGCACAGGCCAATAATAGTAACGATACTAAGGCGGCTTCAGCTAAACGATAACTTCCGGCTAAGGTATAAATCAGCCAAGGAAGCGTTCGCCAATCGTCATTTCCAAAAATCGCAAAAATGGACATATCACCCAACGCAAAAACAAAACTCATGGCAATTACCTGCAACAATACCGGTTTCAAATAAGGCAGATAAATCTTCAACCAACACGTAAGGCGATCAAGATTAAGGTCTGACTGAAGCCGTGCATATTGTTGATGGTAGTTGGCTACTTGGGCATTGAGTTGTTTAAACACAAAAGGCAACACGACGACAGCATTCATCCCGATAATAGCGACCCACCCCCAACGATGCCAATCCCAATAAGGCATGAGTAATAGATAAATACCTACAGAGAGCACCATGGTCGGTACCACCAGAGGATAGAGGGCTACCGAGGAGATCATTACGCTCCATCGACTCTGTCGTACAGATGCCCATAGTGACAAGATAGACAAACCCAATATCAGAGCAACCAGCGTAGCCGACAAGGCCAAACATAGTGAACGCAAAACAATGGCTAACAAGCCACTATTGATTAGCAATTGCCAATCAGCTTGAAAAGCCAATGGGAACAATACTAAAATGGGTAGCGTTAAATAGAGCCAAGCCAACAAATATCCGACTCTACCCATCCACAAGCTGGTGATCGAAAGCTGAGGTAGCCACCGGTCTTGGCCTGTCTGAGCCGGTGCCAGCCATTGAAAACTCCCCAAACGACTGATCATGAGATAGATACTGCCGGCCAACAACAGTTGTGTCCAGGCTAAAAAAAGCGCTTCTGAAGGATTAAAGTCGTATTTTAGCGACTGAAATATAGCCACTTCCAGCGTACTGGCATGAGGTCCGCCCCCGAGTGCCAACACCACAGCAAAGCTGTTAAAGCAGAGTAAGAAAATAAAACCAGCAACGGCTGGAAGCACACCACGCAACACCGGCCACTCCACCACACGAAACGCTTGCCATCGACCCAAACCTAATTGCGCCGACAGTTTCCATGCGGCGGTGGGAATAGACTGCCACTGAAGCGTTAAAATACGTATCGCAAAGGGCAAGTTTAAGAATAGATGCGCCAACAAAATGCCATTAAGGCCGTAAAGTCGCCAACCTTCACCTAGCCAAGGCGACAGGGTGCCTGAGCGGCCAAATAATGCAACGATTCCGGTAATTAAAATGAGTGAGGGCATCACAAAGCAGAGCAAGCACCAACTGATAAACGCTTGGCTTCCGATCAAATTTCGATCTAAGGCCAAGGCACGCGCAATGGGCATTGCCAGTAACACAGACAGAACAGCGCTTAAGGTTGCTTGCCAAAGTGAAAAACGCACCACTTGCCAAAACCAAGGGTCATGCCACAAATCTGTTGCGGCCGCCTCGCCTTGCCATCCCGATAACGCGATAAAAGCCAGTAAGCTCAGTGTCACCACAAAGCCCACACTCAGCAAACCCAGCCAATGCTGGCCTAATAGGGATCGCTTACGCTGATCACAAGAAAGGTAGGTGAGTTTAGCGTCCAGCGGCACTTCGCCATACTCTTAGCCAGTCACGCCTGTTTGCCTCTGCCTCTTCCGGCGCCAGCCATAGGGTGTCACGCTCTGCCTCAGCAAATACATCGGGGAGTGACACATCAGATCGAACAGGGAGCATCCAATTATGTTGCGCAATCATCGCTTGTGTATCAGCCTCTAGCAAAAAGGCTAAAAATTGACGCGCCAGTTCCGGCTGTGAGCTGAATGCGGATACGCCCGCCACTTCAATTTGCGCTAAGTGCCCTTCGGAAAAGATGGTGGCAACATATTGCTCCTTCTCCTCAACCAATTGATGATAGGCTGGTGAAGTCGTGTAACTGAGCACATAGTCTGCTTCTCCTTGCAGAAACATAGCATAGGCCTCTGACCACCCTTTCGTGACCGTGACCGTATTTTGCGACAACTGACGCCACGCATCGACCGCCTCATGCTGATAGAGTAGCTGAATCCAATGCATCAACCCTTGCCCCGGAGTACTGGTTCGTGGGTCTTGATAAATAACGGTTGCATCACTCTGAATCAGCTCTTGCATCGATTGAACCGGATTATCAATGCGTTCCTGATCATAGATAAACGCAAAATATCCGTAGTCAAAAGGAACAAAATAGGGGTCTTGCCAATTCAATGAAGGCTTTAAGGGGAAAGCCTCTAAGTCGATATGATGCTGTTTAACAAGTTCAGCACTGAACATCTGGGGAATCAACATATGATCAATACCCATGACAACATCAGCACGCGTTCGATTGCCCTCAAGACGAAGACGGTTTAACAAAGACACACCATCATCGCTACTGACATAATTTAGCTGACACTCACACACTGACTCAAAGGCCTCTTTTAACACAGGCCCAGGCCCCCAACTACTGGTAAAGCTACTGTAGGTATAAACGGTCAGTTCCGGGCGCTCACTTGCGCTAGTATTAATCATTGGAACACTGACTAACAAGATCATCCACAAGGTTTGCAATCGGCAGATTTTTTTCACAGAAGGCTCCGGCTTAAGAATACAACCGGCACAGTTAGAGGAAAGATTCATTTACCTCATTTCCTACGCCAGTCTTAACTGGATCAGGTTCAACGGGTAAACTCTCAGCCATAGGCACCCCGATGAGATACAGCAGAGTATAACATGACCGACCCTATCCACCAGCGTGCAATCCTACCTGAGCTTCACTTGCCTGATGAGCTAGCGCACTCAATCGGCTCGATAGAGAAAGCGGAATATTTAGGTCATGGATCTACCAATTGTCATTGGCGATTGACCACGTCTAAGGGTTATTTTATCTGGCGACAATTTGGCCCAACACCGCCGGGTGCAAACCGCTACCATGAGCGTCAGGTGTTACGTCAACTGCAACATTTATCCTGGGTACCCAAACTAATCTTTGACTGCCCCGATGGCGTGTTATTCGAGGCGATTGAATCGCTGTCCACAACACCCGATCAATTGAGTATTCCGCAACGCAAAGAGATGCTTGAAGCGATCATTTGTTTGTGGCAACAGACGATACCGCTCGAGACGATGGATTACCCTGAATTAATAAGCCATTATGCCACCCTGGCACCCGCCTTTAGTCACACGCAAGTCAAGTGGCTCATTCAACAAGCTGAGCAATGGGACAGTCATGATTTTTGCTTAATTCATCAAGATATCCATGCCGGTAATCTTGTCTTCAGTAAAGACAGCTTTTTATTAATCGACTGGGAATATGTCGTACTGGGCAATCCTTGGATTGATGCTATCGCCCTGGATCGCATGCTCAATCTGAGTGCATCAGAAAAAAGCTTGCTGGCTTGTCACCTTCCTGATCTGAATATGACATCCCCATGGCAAACCATGCACCAATGGCTAGAGACACTGGATCAACTCTGGTATGCGGCACATCAGGGACAAGCTGTGCTAAAATAACCTTGTAAACGGGTCCACTATTAACACTTCACGAGTCAATCCATGTCTGATATCCGCGTCTGTGCTCTGTATAAATTTGTACAACTCAATGATTATGAAAGCTTGCGTCCTGTCCTTCAGGACCTCCTCGACCTGCATCAGATTCGAGGCACCCTATTGCTCGCCCAAGAGGGCGTCAACGGTACAGTGGCCGGCTCAACACAGGCGATCAATGCGCTTAAAGCATGGTTTGCCAAAGACAAACGCTTTGACGGTATCGACTATAAAGAATCCTTAACCGATGCACAGCCTTTTTACCGCACCAAAGTGAAGCTGAAAAAAGAGATTGTCACCTTAGGCGTTGAAGGCATCGACCCTCGCCATGTTGTCGGCACCTATGTTGAGCCTAAAGACTGGAACAGTCTCATTTCAGATCCAGACGTCGTGTTAGTGGATACACGCAACCACTATGAAGTTGAGATTGGCACATTTAAAGGAGCTATCGACCCACACACGGACACCTTCCGCGAATTTCCTGACTATGTAAACAAAACCTTAGACCCTAAACAGCATAAAAAAGTGGCGATGTTTTGTACCGGCGGCATACGTTGCGAAAAAAGCACCGCGTATCTCAAAGAGCAAGGTTTTGAGGAAGTCTATCACTTGCAGGGTGGCATCCTTAAGTACTTAGAAGAGGTACCTGAAAGCGAATCTTTATGGCAGGGAGAGTGTTTTGTTTTTGATAACCGTGTCACCGTTAACCATCAGTTAGAAGCAGGTGATTACTCGCTGTGTGCTGGCTGTCGCGCCCCCCTTTCTGAGGATGATCGACAACATCCTCATTACGAAGAAGGTGTATCCTGCCACCATTGTCATGACCAGCTAACCGACGCCCAGCGCCAGCGCCACCGCGCCCGACAGCAACAGATGGAATTAGCGAAGGCACGTGGTGAAGCTCACTTGGGCGCGGAGGCTTTGGAGGCCGCGGTCCGAAACAGGGAAGCCAAATTAGCGCGCAAAAAAGCCGCTAAGCAAAAACAACAAAGCTTATGATATGAAAAAACACCTGCTCGCATACATTTCATGCCTAGTGTTGTGGCTAATAGCGTTCAGCCACAGTTATGCAATGGAGTTTATCGAGTTTCGAGCAGGTGAACATCGCGTCTTAGCCGAAGTTGCGCTAACGCCAACACAGCGTTCTCAAGGATTAATGTGGCGAACCCAGATGCCAGTAGATATGGGGATGCTCTTCGTACTTGAGCCGCAATCTCGACAGTGCTTTTGGATGCGCAACACCTATATTCCCTTGACCATCGCTTTTATGGATCAAGAATTTACGATTATGCAACTGAATGATATGCGTCCTTTATCAGACGACTTACATTGTGCTGAACAGCCAGCGCATTTTGCCTTAGAAGTGAATCAAGGCTGGTTTGCCGAAAGAGGAATCCTTGTTGGCGACAGGCTCACACCTAGTCTTAAATAGTCAGGCTCACATTCACCAAACGTACCCTCCTAAACCTTCTTATCTCTCGCGATGCACTCTTAATGCTCTTTTTTTGTTGCGCCGCACCATATTAACGCAATTCTGCTCTGCAACACCTGAAAACGACCTCCACCTAATGCATATCGACGCTCAAAAACGATTGATATAAAGGCATTTTGCAAGCTTGGCACAAAACCTGCTCCGGTTTGAAACGAATCATCAAACAAATAGGATCAGACCCAATGAAACAGATTAAAACCAAGCTCGCAACCACTACCTGTGCACTGGCGTTATCCATTGCGGCCATTACCGCTCAAGCGGAAACCATTAAGGTTGGTGTATTGCATTCGCTTTCAGGCACCATGGCTATTAGTGAAACCACTCTGAAAGACACCATGCTGATGTTGATTGAAGAACAGAATGCGAAAGGTGGTTTATTAGGCAAACAATTGGAAGCGGTTGTGGTTGACCCAGCTTCTGACTGGCCTTTGTTTGCTGAGCGCGCACGTGAATTGATCGAACGCGATCAAGTTGCCGCAATTTTTGGTACCTGGACATCTGTTTCTCGTAAGGCTGTCCTGCCCGTCATTGAAGAGTTAGATGGCTTACTTTTCTATCCAGTACAATACGAAGGTGAAGAGTCATCACGTAATGTTATCTATACGGGTGCGGCGCCTAATCAACAAGCCATTCCAGCAGTTGATTACCTGATGAATGAACTTGGCATAGAGCGCTGGGTTCTCGCCGGTACCGACTACGTTTACCCTCGAACCACCAACCGCATTCTGGAATCTTATCTGCAACAACATGGTGTCGATGCCGATGACATCATGATCAACTACACACCCTTTGGTCATTCGGATTGGCAAACCATCGTTTCCGACATTCGCCGTTTTGGCTCAGCGGGTAAGAAAACTGCCGTTGTTTCAACCATTAACGGTGATGCGAATGTCCCTTTCTATCGTGAGTTAGCGGCACAGGGTGTATCGGCAGAAGATATTCCTGTCATCGCCTTCTCTGTCGGTGAAGAAGAACTGTCAGGTATTGATACCGGCCCACTGGTAGGACACTTAGCGGCATGGAACTACTTCATGAGCGTTGATACCGAAGAGAATGATGATTTTATCGAACAATGGCATGACTTTATTGGTGATACAGATCGAGTCACCAACGACCCCATGGAAGCACACTACATTGGCTTCAACCTATGGGTAGAGGCCGTGAATAAAGCCGGTTCAACGGATGTCAGCGCTGTTCAAGATGCCATCATCGGGGTCACCGTGCCTAACTTAACCGGTAGCTACGCAACCCTGATGCCTAACCACCACATCACCAAGCCTGTCTTTATTGGTGAAATTCAAGGTGATGGCCAGTTCGAAGTGGTATGGCAAACGCCTAGTACCGTCGTGGGTGATGCTTGGTCAAACTATCTTGAAGGATCAAAAGACATCATGTCTTACTGGAGAGCTCCTCTGTTCTGCGGTAACTACAATGTCGTGACCAAGACCTGCTCCGGTCAAAATTACGAGTAAGCCATACTCATGCGACCCGTCTGAGATCATTCAGGCGGGTTCTCCCTTAGCGTAGCTTCAGGAAACTGCTTTATGAAAAGCCACAGAACGCTTTTATTCCAATTTCTGGGAGTCATTGCGTTGGCTCTGATCAGCTGTTATTCACTTGCCCAAACATCAGACCATGACGCTGTACTGGTTGAGTTTGAGTCTCTCTTAAGCTCATCAGCGGCACAAGATAGAAGTCAAGCCATCCGTTTAATGGCAGAATCAGACCATCCCGATACACTCCACCTGTTAAATGAACTACTTGAGGGCAAGCTTTTCACTTTTCGAGGTGACGATCACATCTACTTTGTGACTCGACATGCAGAAGGCGCCTCGGCAGAACGGCTCATTGATGGCGAACTCGTCACCATCGAAAGAGTTCGACAGTTTCGTCGTGTTGCAGTGAATAACGCACAACGCTCAGAGATACGGCAAGTCATGGCGTTAACCGGGTTGAATGCCGATGAAGCTAGCACACGTCTCAGTGCTGTCAGACAACTGATGCGTGACGCGGACTCTGACACCATCGCTTTAATTGAAAACGCATATTCGCATGAAAGTAATGACAAGGTCTTGAATTTGATGGCTGTGGCCATCGCGATACACACCCTGGCAGAAAGCAACAATGAAGCACTACAGCGCGATGCCATTGAAACCTTATCTGGTTCATTAGAACCCCGCGCTCGCAACAGTCTTGCCCAGTTTTCCAACACGACCTCCAGCGATGCATTGAAAGAGTTAGCGCAATTAGGCCTGACTCAAATTGATCAGAAAATTAAGTTCTATAAAGGACTGGAAACCCTCTATTTTGGTATCAGCCTCGGTTCTGTGCTGGTACTTGCCGCGATTGGTCTCGCCATCACCTTTGGTGTCATGGGCGTCATTAATATGGCACATGGTGAACTGATTATGATCGGTGCTTACACCACCTTTGTGGTGCAACAGCTGATGCCAAATCATATCAGCATGTCTCTGTTTGTTGCTATTCCAGCGGCCTTTGTGGTGTCCGGTTTAGTGGGTATAGCAATTGAACGAGGTGTTATACGCTTTTTATATGGCCGTCCACTGGAAACCTTGCTGGCCACCTTTGGTATCAGTTTGGTACTGCAACAGGCGGTACGCTCTATCTTTTCGCCATTGAATCGAACGGTAGAAACGCCGAGTTGGATGAGCGGCATGTTGGAGTTTAACCCCGTTTTTGCTATTACGCTCAACCGTTTATACATTATTTTCTTTTGCTTTATGGTCTTTTTTGCCCTGCTGTTGATTCTCAAGCGCACAGCGTTAGGCCTGCAGGTACGTGCTGTTTCACAAAATAGAGGGATGGCGCGCGCCATGGGCGTTCGTTCTGAGCGTGTCGACATGCTCACCTTTGGCCTGGGTTCCGGCGTTGCAGGCATTGCCGGTGTCGCTTTGTCACAGATCACCAATGTCGGTCCAAACCTAGGTCAGTCCTACATTATCGACTCCTTCATGGTGGTGGTCTTCGGTGGTGTCGGGAATATCTGGGGAACGCTGGTTGCAGGTATGACACTCGGTGTGGCAACCAAGATCGTCGAGCCTTGGACGGGCGCAGTACTGGCCAAAATTCTAGTGCTGATCTTCATCATTTTCTTTATTCAGAAAAAGCCACGTGGACTTTTCCCACAACGTGGCCGTGCGGCCGAGGATTAAGTCATGCTGTTATGGAATCTCATTAAACAAGATCGCGGTGGACAGATACTACTGGCCTTGCTTGCCTTAGCGATTATCATTGTTCCTATCCTCAACAGTTTGCCCTCTGATCACCCCTTGCACATTCCTACCTATATGGTGGCAGTAATGGGTAAATACCTGACACTGGCACTTCTGGCCTTATCGGTGGATCTGGTGTGGGGTTACTTGGGTATTTTAACCCTTGGGCATGGTGCATTCTTTGCTTTAGGTGGCTATGTCATGGGTATGTACCTGATGCGCCAAATTGGGGATCGTGGGGTATATGGACATCCAGAACTGCCAGACTTTATGGTTTTTCTCAACTGGGATAGTTTGCCTTGGTACTGGATGGGGCTGGATCAGTTTTGGTTTGCCGCGATCATGATACTCCTGGTGCCCGGTGCCTTGGCCTACATCTTTGGAGCTCTGGCCTTTAGATCACGTGTATCAGGCGTTTACCTCTCGATAATAACCCAAGCACTGACTTTTGCCTTAATGCTCGCCTTCTTCCGCAACGAAATGGGCTTCGGCGGCAACAATGGCTTAACCGATTTTAAAGATATAATTGGCTTTGACCTTCAAGCGCGTGAAACCCGAGTAGGATTATTTGTCGCCTCGGCCATCGCGCTGGCACTGGGCTATATACTCTGTCGTTACATCACACAGAGTCGTCTAGGAAAAGTTTGTGTAGCCGTTCGTGATGCTGAATCACGCTCACGCTTTATGGGCTACCGCGTTGAAAACGTTAAACTTTGGGTCTTTACACTGTCTGCGATGATTGCAGGCGTGGCAGGTGCACTCTATGTTCCTCAAGTCGGCATTATCAACCCCAATGAGTTTTCTCCTCTCAACTCAATTGAAATTGTCGTCTGGGTCGCAGTGGGTGGTCGCGCAACACTGTATGGAGCGGTTGCAGGGGCTATCTTTATCAACTACGCCAAAACCTGGTTCACAACCGAGCTACCCGATATGTGGCTCTTTGCGCTGGGTGCCATTTTTATCCTAGTGACCGTATTTCTGCCCAAAGGCATTGTTGGGCTACTGCGCCGTAAGGAGAGTAACTCATGAGCCAAACATCCTTACTCAACGAGATTACTGATAAGAATCGAGTTTTCTCCTTTATGCAAGCGCAGGCTTCGCCGGTACTGAATGTTGATAAGCAAATTCTACTTTACCTAGAAGGCTTATCCGTCAGCTTTGATGGTTTTAAAGCGATCAATGATCTCAACCTTTACATTCGTGATGGTGAGTTACGCTGTATCATTGGTCCCAACGGAGCGGGTAAGACCACCATGATGGACATTATCACTGGCAAAACAAAGCCGGATGCTGGTTCAGCCTGGTTTGGTCAAACCATTAACCTGCTCGAACTGGATGAACCAGCCATTGCGCAAGCCGGTATCGGTCGCAAATTTCAAAAACCTACTGTATTTGAATCCTTAAGCGTCTATGACAACCTCGTTCTGGCGATGCCGGACGTTCGCAAAGTGTTCAGCCTACTGGTCGCTAAGCTAAACAGTGAACAGCAGGATCGTATAGACGAAGTCATCACCCTTATCGGCTTGAAGGAACACCATAGGTTGCTTGCGGGCAGTCTTTCTCATGGTCAAAAACAATGGTTAGAGATAGGTATGCTGTTGATGCAGAAGCCTCGCTTGCTCTTAGTGGATGAACCCGTCGCTGGCATGACGCATCAAGAGATGGATCGCACAGCCGAGTTATTGGTTTCCTTGTCAGGAAGCCATTCTGTAGTCGTTGTAGAGCATGATATGGACTTTGTTCGCCAGTTGGCGGGTAAAGATCGAACCGTCACCGTACTTCATCAAGGTAGCGTATTAGCTGAGGGAAGCATGGATCAAGTACAGAATAACCGCAAAGTGGTTGAAGTCTATTTAGGGGAATAAGCATGATCACTATTCAAGGACTCAACCAGTTCTACGGCGAAAGCCACACGCTTTGGGATGTCGATATGCAGATACCCGAAGGGCAATGTACCGTTCTGATGGGACGTAATGGTGTTGGCAAAACAACACTATTACAATGCATTATGGGCCATCAAAAGGTCGCCTCTGGCGGTATTATACTAAACCCGCTAAACAAGGACTTAGTAAAACTATCCGTTGAACAACGCCCTCGCCTTGGCATAGGTTATGTGCCACAAGGAAGACAGATTTTTCCATTGTTAACGGTGGAAGAAAACCTGCAAATCGGCTTGCCGGTGTTGCCCAGAGGGCAACGCAAAATTCCAGACTATATCTTTGAACTCTTTCCAGTCCTTGCCGACATGATGCATCGTCGTGGCGGTGACTTGTCCGGTGGTCAACAACAACAGTTAGCCATCGGCCGTGCCTTAGTGGTCGATCCAAAACTGTTAATCCTTGATGAACCCACAGAAGGGATTCAGCCGAACGTGGTTCAGGAAATTGGCGATATTATCCGTAAACTTAACCGTGAAATGGGTCTGACTGTGCTGCTGGTGGAGCAAAAACTTCCCTTCGCTCGCAAAGTAGGTGACCGTTTCTGCATTCTGGATCGTGGTCGTAAAGTCGCTGAAGGCGAGATGACGACACTGGATGAAGGATTGATTAAGCAGTATTTGACGGTTTAAGAAAAAATAAATGATTCATTGCTACCACCATAAATATCTCAGTCTATAAACAAAACAGGTTGGTGCTAGCATAAGCACCAATTTGTTCTCTTTTTACACCCTTGGCACCATATTGGTGCGCAATACGCACCCTTACTGAGCGCACTCTCACATTATCCGCGGATTTCTGACTGGCACACTCCTTGCAAATCTCAGGTTAGATACTTGAATTGATCTTACCGGCGTATCAAACGTCATCTATAGATGAGATGTTAACGATGGAATTATCACCTCGCGAAAAAGATAAATTACTTTTATTTACCGCAGGCTTAGTGGCTGAGCGCCGTAAAGCGCGTGGCGTAAAATTAAACTACCCTGAAGCGGTTGCTTACATCAGCACAGCCATAATGGAAGGCGCTCGTGATGGACG
>SLCQ01000073.1 GCA_007125745.1 Nitrincola sp. | reverse complement strand
TGGTAACGCTGATACCAGCGTCCAACAGTGAGTGGATGAACACCCAAGTATTCGCCAATTTCACGAAACGTTTTACCTTGATCACGAAGGCGGATTGCCGTCTGACGAAGGACCTCTTGTTATTGCGGGCTAAGAGTGCGGGCATCTATATTCATGCATGTATTATAGCATATCTAAATTGAGACCGGGTTAATAATTGGGTGAATTTGGCCGCATCTGGACCGGTAATTTCGACTTGGCGCTCAACGGCCACATCACACAGAATCGCATCATTGACCAGGCTCCAGAAATTTTGTTCTGGATTACCAAAGTCTCGCGGAATATACATGTGATTATAAACAGAAAAGCCCGTTGCTCCCCAGCGAACAGTGGCTTCAAAATAAGGGGACTTACGAATTTGTGTACCAAATCCAAACTCTTGTTGCATGCTCATTTGATTGTTTCCTCTTATTGTTATGATTCATCATTCAAAAAATGACTGAGATCATGATAGGAGGAAGTGGCATGCAAAGGGGCCTAAAAACAGCCCCTTAAACCTTACTACTGGACTTATTTTATGCACTTTTTAGTCTATTTAGACTGCTATCAATAAGCATACGGAGTAGAAACACTTGCTTGAAGAAGGTGTGAGCTTGTTATTTGTGTTGCCAGGTCGGTTTGCGTTTTTCAATAAATGCTTGAATTCCCTCTTCTGCATCTTGCGCGAGCATATTATCGACCATGACCTCGGAGGCATATTGATAGGCATCTGATAATGACATTTCAGCCTGTGCATAAAAGGCCTTTTTACCCACTGCCAGGGTCATACTGGACTTTGAAGCGATTTTATTGGCCATAGCTTGTGTTGCTTCTTGTAGCTGTTCTGCATTGACCACCTGGTTGATCAATCCCATCTCCCGTGCACGTTGTGCCGGAATCATGTCGCCCGTCAAGAGCATTTCCATGGCGTGTTTGTGACTGACATTTCGTGACAGAGCTACCATAGGCGTAGAACAGAATAAGCCTATATGGACACCGGGTGTACTGAATTGAGATGTTTCCGAGGCCAGCGCCAAATCACACGACGCCACCAGCTGACAACCCGCGGCCGTCGCAATGCCGTTAACCTCTGCAATGACAGGTTTCGGGCATTGAACGATAGATTGCATGAGAGCCGAGCACATTTGCATGATTTTTGTAAAATACGCTTTACCACCATCATCATCCTGGCGAGCACTTGTTAGCTCTTTTAAATGATGTCCGGCACAAAATGCAGGTCCTTCTGCAGCCAATATTATCACTTTGACCGAAGGCTCATTTGAAGCCATCTCAATGTGCTGCGATAAGCACGCTAACATGGCTTCAGATAATGAGTTACGTGTGCTCGCATCGCATAAGGTCAGCCTTAATACGCCTTGGTTGTCAGTTTGATGACGAACTAAATCTGCATTGATCATATGTTTCTACCCCATTCGCATTGTTATTATCCTGCCGGGGTATAAAAACATTTATTGACGTATTCCTTCAATCACTAAATCTAAATAAACCTGTTCAGCTCTTGGACCTAAATTAAAATTCATACCAAAATCAGGTAAATTCAGAACGGTTGTACCAGTAAAACCAGCACGATAACCACCCCAAGGGTCTTCACCTTCGCCTACTTTGACCACATCAATAGTAATCGGGAGTGTTTGACCATAGAGTGTTAAGTCACCCTCTAGTACGCCTTGGCCATCACCCTGATCGGTGTAAGCAGTGCTTACGAAACGTGCCTCTGCAAAACGGCTCACATCCAAATAATCACTGCTACGTAAATGACGATCACGCTCAGCATGGTTCGAGTCAATAGAGGCGACATTGATATCAACTTCTACATGAGTCGCTTCTAAATTGTCAGCATCATAATGAAATTTTCCTTCAAACTCATTGAAGCGACCTACGACATAGCTTACGCCCAAGTGATCGATACGAAAGTTAATAGAGGCATGGGCTCCTTGTGTGTCGATGACGTAATCTGCTGCCGTTGCAGAAGTGGAAACTAGGGCGCCAGCCAGCACCAGTCCAAAAAGTGGTTTTAATGTCATTATTGTTTCTCCTCAATCACACCTAGCATTCGCTTGAGCGTTCTGTCTTTGGTTATAAAATGATGTTTTAACGCGGCAAGAAGGTGTACTCCAACAAGTACCATTAATGCCGTTGCTGCATAAAAATGGATCATCCCTGCTAATTCCTCTTGGCGTCGAAACCATGGCGTAGCGGGTACTTGAAACCAGTCAAAAACATGAATGCTTCGACCATCAGCTGTTGAGATAAAGTACCCTGACAAAATAACCAGGGTTAATAACAGATAGAGCAAGAGATGCGCTGCATGTGCCGCCCACTTTTCCCACGCTTGTTGCGCCAGCAGTCTTGGTGACGGGTTCATCAATCGCCAGGTCAACCGCATGAGCAAGAGCATGGCCAATATAATTCCCAAGCTACGATGTAAACTTGGATAGATACGGTACCCGGGATCATAGTAGCCTAAAGACACAATATAGAGCCCCAAGGGGTACATGCCTAACACCATGAAGGCCATCACCCAATGAAGCAGAATATTCACCCAGCCATAGGCCTGCTTTGAATTTGTTAATTGTTTATTCCAGCCCATATCACATTCCTATTGAACAGAGTTGCAGTTTAGCCATGCCATGATTATTCTTCTAATGAATTATTAGGATAATCACTATGCATAAAGTGAATTTAAGAAATTTCGATTTAAATCTGCTCGTTGTACTGGATAAGCTCATTGAAGAGCGACATGTTTCTCGTGCAGCGCAATCACTAAATATGAGTCAACCTGCCGTCAGCCGTGCTCTACAACGACTACGTGAAGGGTTTAATGATCCATTATTGGTTAGAACCGGTGAGGGCTATGACTTAAGTGCCCGAGCTGTGGCTATTCATGTCCCGTTAAAAGAACATTTAAAACAAATTGAGCAGCTTATTTCGATACCTAAGTTTGACCCCACATCCGATACAAGCCTGGTACGCATCACCGGTCTTGATATGGAACTTTCCCTGTACATACCACAACTTATTCGACGACTAAGACGAAAAGCTCCTAATATGCGCTTTGAAATTCTCAGGCAAGAAGGTGACAGCTTTACAATGTTGGATCGAGATGATGTTGATTTTTGTCTGAGTGGATTACTGCCCGCGCACTCTGAATCAAGACTGCATCGATTTCATGTGGATGAGATGCCTATTGTATGTGTCATGGATGCACATCACCCCTTAGCGGATACACCACTCAGTATAGAATCTTATTGCAAGGCTCCGCATGGACTCGTTTCGATTACAGGGCGAGGGCCAGGCTTTATGGACAAAGTGCTTGGCGAGTTAGGGTTTTCTCGTCAGGTCACTGTCAGGTTGGCAGGGTTTACCGCTGTTGCAGATTATTGTGTAGGCAGTGATCTACTGTTTACCTTACCCAAACATGTCGCTGATCGGATTGCCTTGAATAAACCTATCCGAACAGTCCCTTTACCAACAGAGCTACAATTGCCCCATGTCAATTTTTACTGGTACTGGCATGCTAGAAACCATCAAGACCCACGATGCATCTGGATTCGGGAAGAGTTTCAGCAGATGCTGAAGCTTTAAAAATGGTCGGGACGGCAGGATTTGAACCTGCGACCCCTTGCACCCCATTTATAATTGGCTAAATCCAAGCACATTCCAAGAACAACCAGAAAGTTCTTTTTATTCAATATAATCAATAGTATAAATTAATATTAGATAATTATAAAGTCCCAGCACTTCCCTTAAAAACCCACTTAAGCTAATCTCAAACGGTCACCGAATGGTCACGGGAAATGAGGAAAAATGGCAACTATTACTGACAGACAGATTAACGCCAAACCAGATACTAAAGATCGCTGGCTTAACGAAACCATCGTCAGAGGACACGGTGTGCTTGTCGCAAGAATCACCCCTTCTGGATTAAGATCTTTTTACTTCCGCTATACCGATAGTAATGGCAAACGAGATCGCATGCCAATTGGCAACTATAGTCGTGAAGAAAAACTAGGCTGTCTAACTCTTACTCAAGCTCGACTAAAAGCATCTGAACTTGCTGGGATGCACAAAAATGGAATCACTGACCTACGCCATCACTTCGAGCAATTAGAGAATCTTCAGAAAGCTAAGATAGAATCAAAACGAATCAAGCTTGAGCAACAAAATCAACTTCACCTAAGCCGAATGAATGTCAGTGAACTCTTTGAGTACTGGGTTAACGTGGATTTAGTCAGACGAAAAGACAAGGGTGCAGAAATGAGGCGCCTCTTTGAAAGGGATATTTTGCCTAAGATAGGAGCTTTGGCAGCCCAAGACATTAGACGTCGACACATCACCGAAATAACTGACGTGTTCTTATCCAGAAATACACCGAGAATGGCCAAAGTAGCCTTTTCTAGTCTACGGCAAATGTTTAGATTTGCAGTGGTGCGTGAAATCGTAGAAGCAGACCCTACTGCCGCCATTAGTAAATTCAACATAGGCGGTCAAAGTGTTGAACGAGATAGGGTGTTAACAGATGATGAAATTAAACTCTTAGCAAAGCTGTTACCTGAGTCAGGCGTTACTCTTCCAACTCAAATTGCAGTATGGATTGCTTTATCTACAGGCTGCCG
>SLCQ01000178.1 GCA_007125745.1 Nitrincola sp. | reverse complement strand
TCTATGCTGCGGTATTGATCGATAAGCGTCATGACCGCAAAGCGGTTAAGGGGTTGAAGGCTGAATTTACTGGGTTAGAGATCGAAGACCGTTATATCTTCGGGTACGGTATGGATTACAAGGGCTATTGGCGAAATGCGCCGGGTATTTATGCCGTTAAAGGAATGTAATATCAACCAGCACAACCCATACACCTTAATTTATGACGAGACGATCCAGTTTAAACCTAACCTAATGCATTAAGCTCTGAGTAGAGAGCGACAAACTCTTGCGTCAGTTTATGCGTTGGCGCCAGATATATCAGCGGTTTTGCTTCAATATGGGACTCTTTCATTTTGACGGATGACGAGATACGAGACTTCATGACAGGCACATCTTCTGCTTCAAGCTCTGCCACTAAGCGTTGCGGGAGCGTGGCACGCGGTTGAAACTGATTGACCACTATTCCTTCAACAACTAATTGAGCATTATGATCGGCGCGTGTTTCCTGAATATTGTTCAACAGACTGTAAAGTGCTTGGCGTGCAAACTCATCACAATCAAACGGAATCAAACACCGCTCAGCACCTGCTAACGCCGACAGAGTAAAGAAGTTAAATGCAGGAGGTGTATCGATATAAATTACATCGTACTCATTTTTTAACTCACTTAACGCATCTCGCAACTTGTAAATTTTGTGTTTTGATTCCAGCTTTGACTGCAAATCGGTTAAGTCAGGATTTGAAGGTACAATCCACAAGTTTTCAAAAGGCGTTTCATGAACAAAATTGGATGCAGGGTAGGGTTTTAGCTGGAAAGAGAGCGTTTGTTCAAAAAAATCACGTATATCACTGTCAGGTGAGTTGGAGTCATCGCCCAGCAGATAGTGCGTCGAATTACATTGAGGATCTAGGTCAATCACCAGTGTTTTCAAACCATGAAACGCACTGATTGCGGCCAAATTAACGGCTATACTTGATTTACCCACCCCCCCTTTTTGGTTGAACACCACACGTATCATAACCTTCACTCTCCTCCTTAGGTTATAGAGCGCTTAAAACATGAGCATTAAAGCCTTATTTCAACATGACAGCACTATGCTACGAATAGCGTCTAGGGTCAACGACTGTCAAATACCCTGTTAGAGATATAACAGAGCATCAACGCTTAAATGCTCTGATCTTCGGCTAACTCGTAGCCAACATACAATTTTACAACCCTAAAATGGACACCACTATCGATTTCAGGCAAACTAGCGCCATTATTTCATCGGATACTTAGTTTTCATATTAGTTGGACAAACGATGACCCGAATACTCTTAATCAACGGCCCTAATCTAAATTTGCTGGGAACTCGCGAACCAGATATTTATGGCAGTGAAACACTCCACTCGATTGAGGCAAAGCTAAAAAGTGAAGCTCAAGCGCAAGGGGTTGAGCTATTATCTTTTCAAAGCAATGCTGAGCACCTGTTGATTGAGCGTATTCATCAAGCACGCGATGAAGGTATTAAATATATTCTCATCAATCCGGCGGCATATACGCATACCAGCATTGCCATAAGAGATGCGTTGTCGGGCGTCGCAATACCGTTTATCGAAGTACATTTATCCAACATTCATGCACGAGAGCACTTCAGGCACCACTCTTACCTTTCTGACATTGCGCAGGGTGTTATATGTGGGCTCGGTACCGATGGTTATCATTTCGCACTTAACGCTGCCATAAACAGCCTTAAAGGTTAATTTTTAAAAACTTTTAAATCAGAGAAGCAAAACAGAATGGATATTCGTAAGGTCAAAAAACTCATCGAACTACTTGAAGAGTCAAATATCAACGAAATTGAAATCAAAGAAGGCGAAGAGTCAGTTCGCATTAGCCGCGGTGGTTCTGTATCTGTAGCACCGGCTTATTCACAAGCACCGGCTTATCAGCCTGCACCGCAAGCCGCGCCTGCACCAGCTACGCCAGCAAAAGAAGCTGAAACAAAAAGTGAGCCAGCGATGAAAGGACATGTTGTTCGCTCACCGATGGTCGGTACTTTTTACTCAGCTCCTTCGCCGAGTTCACCCGCTTTCGCTGAAGTCGGCAAGACCGTTAAAGTAGGTGACGTTATCTGTATCGTTGAGGCGATGAAAATGATGAACCAGATTGAAGCTGATAAAGCTGGTGTCGTTGAGGCGATCCTAGTAGAAGATGGTCAACCTGTTGAATTTGATCAACCTTTGTTCACCATTGTCTGAATTCACTAAAACAAGGATCACTTAACGATGCTGGATAAAGTTCTGATTGCAAACCGTGGTGAAATAGCACTGCGAATTCTTCGGGCTTGCAAGGAGCTAGGCATAAGAACGGTTGCCGTACATTCAGTACCTGACCGCGACTTATTGCATGTTAGACTGGCAGATGAAGCCGTCTGCATCGGCCCTGCACCCTCCAACAAAAGCTACCTTAATATTCCTGCACTGATCAGCGCAGCTGAAGTGACCGACAGTGTCGGCATCCATCCAGGATATGGCTTTTTAGCTGAAAGCGCCGCTTTTGCAGAACAAGTAGAGCGCTCTGGCTTTACCTTTATTGGCCCCTCAGCTGATGTCATTCGCTTGATGGGAGATAAAGTATCAGCTATAGCGGCCATGAAAAAAGCGGGTGTGCCAACAGTTCCAGGCTCAGACGGCCCGTTACCTGATGACAATAGCGAGCTCTATGCTATTGCTGAGCGCATCGGCTACCCAGTGATCGTCAAAGCAGCAGCTGGTGGTGGTGGGCGCGGCATGCGCGTAGTTCACTCTGAGGCAAGCTTGTTAAATGCTATCCATGTAACGCGCTCTGAAGCCGGTGCGGCTTTTGGTGATGATACACTTTACATGGAAAAGTTTTTAGAAAAGCCACGTCATGTCGAGATTCAAGTCTTGGCAGATGGTCAAGGAAATGCTATCCATTTATATGATCGTGACTGTTCGATGCAACGCCGCCACCAGAAGGTGGTTGAAGAAGCGCCTGCTCCAATGATCGATGAAGAAGCGCGACAAACAGTCTTCAAAGCCTGTGTGGATGCTTGCATTCACATTGGCTACCGCGGTGCTGGCACGTTTGAGTTTTTATATGAAGACGGTCAGTTCTATTTCATTGAAATGAATACACGTGTTCAAGTTGAGCATCCAGTTACCGAAATGGTCACCGGTGTTGATATCGTCAAAGAACAACTTCGCATCGCCTCTGGCCTACCTTTATCTTATAAGCAAGAAGATATTACCCTATTGGGTCATGCATTTGAGTGCCGAATCAATGCTGAAGACTCAAAAAGCTTTCTGCCCTGCCCTGGTAAAGTAACACATTACCATGCACCCGGTGGAAATGGAGTAAGAGTTGATTCACATCTTTATGATGGCTACACCGTTCCCCCTCACTATGACTCTTTGGTTGCCAAACTCATCACTTATGGTGAAGACAGAACAACTGCTTTAAAAAGAATGCAAAACGCACTTGATGAAACCATGATTGATGGTATTCGAACCAATATTCCACTGCATATGGATATTGTTCGAGATGCTAACTTCATGAATGGCGGTGTTAACATTCATTATTTAGAGAAAAAGCTTGGACTGTAAATCAGTTCAACCCTATAAGTATCAAGGCCCGCTTTTGCGGGCTTTTGTTTCATTGTCTTTTTCAGGATGTAAAGTAGATGTCTTGGCTCCAAATTAAAATTGCTGTTTCACCCGAGCATGCCGAACCCTTTGAAGATCTATTACTGGAAGCTGGTTGCGCAGCGGTGACCTTTCAAGATGCTGAAGACAACCCCATTTTTGAACCTGATTTAGGTACCACCCCTTTATGGCAAAACACCGTCGTTACAGGGCTTTTCTCAGCCGACTATGATCTTGAAGCCACATTGAGCATGATTCACGCACGCATACCTGATCTTGTGCCAAATGGAGAGCCTATTCCTAAAGCAACCGCTGAAATCCTTGAAGATAAAGACTGGGAGAGAGCATGGATGGATATGTACCACCCCATGCAGTTCGGTAAACGCTTATGGGTATGCCCAAGTTGGCGAGACGTGCCAGACCCTTGCGCCGTTAATTTAATGTTAGACCCAGGACTGGCCTTTGGAACCGGCACACACCCTACAACTGCGCTATGTCTAGAGTGGCTTGATCAAGTAGATTTTGAAGGGCTTCAGGTGATCGATTATGGTTGTGGATCCGGTATCTTAGGCATCGCATCCTTACTATTGGGCGCTAAACATGTCATGGCTGTCGATATCGATCCGCAAGCCTTGATCGCAACACAGGACAATCTAGAGCGAAACCAGCTAGATCCCGCCCGTCTCACTACATATCTTCCTGAACACCTACCTTCTGTTAATGCTGATATACTTATTGCAAATATTCTTGCGGGCCCTCTCATTCAATTGAAGCCCACTTTTGCCAGCCTATTAAATTCAGGTGGAAAATTGCTATTATCTGGCTTGCTGGACACACAGGCAAATGAGATCCGTAGCGCCTACCAAGACACCTTTAATATTGAAGAGATTATATCCAAAGACAACTGGATACGTATGGTAGCGACACGACGATAGACGATAAATGAATGGTAATCAAAGGGGGCTATTTATGAATCAAACTATCATTGCACAATGCCCCTCTTGCGAATCTCGTTATAAAGTTACCTCTGGTCAGCTTAAGGTTGCACAGGGGCAAGTACGATGTGG
>SLCQ01000006.1 GCA_007125745.1 Nitrincola sp. | reverse complement strand
TTAACTCTGCTGACACAGTCTTCTTCTGCCGCAACGGCGATTACTCTAGTGATGCTGTTTGAGGGCTGGATCTCCTTTCCTGTGGCCGCCGCTATGATATTGGGTGAAAATATTGGTACCACCGTAACGGCTAATATCGCGGCCTTAGTTGGAAATGTGCATGCCAAACGAGCGGCAAGGTTTCACCTGTTTTTCAATTTGATAGGTGTCACATGGATGTTGCTACTCATCTACCCTGTTCTGGGATTGATTGATAATGTCGTGCAGGTGTTTACAGAGTCTTCTATTTCAGTCATGAGTGGCTCCGTTGAGTCGCGGCCTAACGCGACCTTGGCATTATCCCTCTTTCATACCAGCTTTAATGTGTTGAATGTGGTGATTTTATTTGCATTCGTGCCTTATATCGTCAGGTTTGTGGAGTATATTCAGCCGGATCGTGGTGGTAAGGATGACGAATATACGCTCCAATATATCAGCACCGGGATGATGACATCCCCATTGTTTGCGATACAGCAGGCACAAAAGGAGATTCAAATTTTTGCTGGTATTGCTGAGAAAATGCACGATCGGGTAAAAACATTGCTGTTTGATCCGTTAGCAAACCGTGAAGAGATACTTGAAAAACTGCATAACGACGAACAGCAAACTGACCGCTTGGAAGTTGAAATTTCCGATTATTTGATTCGCATTAGTGAACGTACATCTCTTGAACATAAGCTTACCGAACGCATCCATAATATGCAGGCGATGCTGAATGACTTAGAGCGTATCGGCGACATTTATTATCAGATAGGTAAAACTGCAGATAAGCTTCATGAATATCAAACTGACTGGCCTGAAGAGGCCGTTTCTGAGCTGAGCAGTATGATGGATGTTTTGTATGAAGCGATTCAAAATATGATCCAGAATGTTGCGAAAGAGCCAGAGGATGTAAAACTGGATGAGGCAATAGCCCTAGAAAAACGGGTGAATAAACACAGAAAGCAGTTTAGAAAAAATCATTACAGACGTCTTGAAAACGGCAACTATCCGGCAAGAACCGGGATGGTATTTATCGATGCCTTAAATCGTTTTGAGCGTATTGGTGATCATTTAATCAATGTGAATGAGTATGCCAGTGGCAACCGAATCAAAGGAACTTCATGATCTGATTTAAACGCAATGCCCCTCCAGAACATGGCATCCAGAGGGGTTAAGGTGTATATTTAATAGTGCTTATTCACTATTTTACGATCAAGTGAATCCTGATGGGTTCACTGTGAGGTTCTTCTCAAAATGGATGCCGTTCCGCGAAAATGGTCTAGCCAGTTTAAGCGTATAGCGATATTTTTTTGCGGGTTACTCTGTGTCCTTTCCTTACTACAAGCCAGTGTAGTGGCTTCCGACAGTGAAGACCACGTATTGCGCTTTGGTGTGTTTTCTTTTCTAGGTGAGGCGGAAACAGAAAAGAAATTTGCACCGCTGGTCGAATATCTCAACAGTGTCTTGGAGAAGGAACAGATTGAGCTGTTTGTCTTGTCGCAAGAGAACCTCAACGAGCGCATTCGTCAGGGTGAAATCGATTTAGTCACGACCAACCCCACCCACTTTCTAGTTGCGCGTAGCCAGTATCCCTTAACAGGGGTCATTGCGACCATTGTTCAATCGAATAATGGTGAACCTTCACGGCAACTTGGCGGCGTTATACTAACACTCTCTAATCGAGATGATATTGGGTCACTTAGCGATCTTCGAGGAAAAGTGGTTGCTGTGCCGAGCCAAGAGAATTTAGGTGGGTATCGTGCACAGCTTTACGAGCTCTATCGTGCGGGTGTTAACGCACCAGATGAGTTTGCGGCACTGATAGAGGTTGGAACACACCGCAACGCGGTTAAAGCCTTATTAGATGGCAAAGCGGATGTTGCCTTTATTCGAGATGGTATTTTAGAGAAGCTTCAACAAGAGGGTTTTGTACCAGAGCGCGCCGTAAAGATTTTGAATGTACAGTTGAATAATGACTTTGTTCACAAAGTTTCTACACGCCTTTACCCTGAATGGCCGGTTTTCGCCTTGCCTCATGTTGATGATCGCACAGTCAGACATGTTGCCGCCGCTTTATTTTCCCTTGAACCTGATCATCCTCTGGCAATTCAAGCTGGTATCCACGGGTTTAGTGTTCCGGCAGATTATCAGTCTGTTGAAGTGCTTTCTCGCGCATTGCGTTTGCCGCCATATGACCAGATGCCAGAGTTTACGTTGATTGATGCATGGGAGCGTTGGCAACATTATATTGTACTAGGCATAGCGATCTTCAGTCTTATTACCTTTTTAAGCCTGTCCTTAAGTTGGCTTTGGCGACGAGCTCACGTCGACAGAGACAGGTTTAGTACTCTGTTGCAGGGTTTAGGAGAAGGTGTCTATGGCACTGATATTGAAGGACGTTGTACGTTTATTAACGATATGGGAGCCAAGATGCTTCAGGTATCACCTGAGCAGGTGTTAGGTAAAGATCAGCATAGTCTCTTTCATCATCACTACGCGGATGGTCGTTTCTATCCCTATTCGGAATGCCCTATTTCAAAAACCCTAAACGATGGTCGAAAACGACAGCAGAGAGACTGGTTTATTCGCCAAGATGGCACCTATTTCCCTGTCGACTTAACGGTGAGTGCTCTATTTGAAAAAGAGGCCATAGAGGGAGCTGTGGTGGCGTTTTCTGATATCACACAGCGAGTCAGAGTAGAAGAAGAGAATAAGCGATTAACACGTAGTAATCGCATGCTGTTAGAGTCAGCAGGTGATGGTATATATGGTATTGATATGAAAGGTAAGTGTACCTTTATTAATCCTGCCGCACTGAAAATGGTGGGTTTTAATCTTGAAGAGGTACTTGGTAAAGATCCGCATCAAATTTTTCATTACTCCTACCCTGACGGCAATGACTATCCTGCACATAAATGTCCCGTTCACATCGCTAAAGTGAGTGGTATTGAGTCTGAATCGGAGGATTATTTCGTCAATCGAGATGGTGATTTCTTTCCGGTTCACCTTAAAGTCAGTCCTATCCGTGAAGAGGGGGAACAGGTCGGTGTTGTCGTTGTTTTTCAAGACATTACGGAGCAGAAAGCGCTTCAGGAACGACTCATTACATTGACGACAACAGATGATTTAACTGGACTCTACAATCGTCGCTACTTCCAAAAACAGCTGAGCAAGGAGTTTGCTCGTTTTCAGCGTGCTTTTGCCGAAACAGCCGTGCTAATGCTCGATTTGGATTACTTTAAGCGCATCAATGATACCTACGGTCATGCCGCAGGCGATAAAGTGTTAAAAGATTTCGCTCGACTGTTGTTAAGTGCACAGCGTAATAGTGATTTTTCTGCCAGAGTGGGTGGAGAAGAGTTTGCATTACTTTTGCCTAATACCTCTTTAACGGATGCAACCAGTTTTGCTAATCGTTTAATCAAACAGGTTAGAGAGCAAGCGTTTACTTATGAGGATAAGCGGATTCTGGTGACTGTCAGTATTGGGTGTGCCAGTATGTTGCTATCTGATACTCATCCTGATCTCGTCTTGGCAAGGGCTGATCGCGCGTTATACACAGCTAAAGAGTCAGGTCGTGATCAAGTGATAGCGTGTAAGGAGTCTTCTTGAAGACTAAAGTGGTCTTGTATCTAGTCGCTAAACTGTTTTAATTGTTATATATCTACTTGTATTAAAAGTAATTGATTAAACCGGATGTTTTCTATAGGCTCTTATTAACCTCTTAATTTGTGGTGGTTTAAGATGAAGAACAAACACTTACTGCTGTTGTTATTGATCAGTTTTTTTGCTGTGACTTCATTGGCTGAAGAATTCACTGTAATACCGGCTAGTTACCAGGATATAGAAAGGGTTAGAGACGGTGGTTTTGTTTTATTTTTACGCCATGGGCCAACAGACTCAGCACAACCTGACCATGTCCCGGTTGACTTAGACGATTGCCTGACACAGAGACCCTTAACAGACGAAGGGCGTCTTTTAATGGATCAGGTGGGTAAGGCGATTGCTCAAGTAGATATACCGCTTGGGAATATTCATACCAGTCCTTTATGTCGAGCCGTAGAAACCACAGAGATCGTATTTAGCGAAACGCCATATATAATAGAGGATCATCTAATGTATGTAGCGGCGCTGACAACGCAGGAAAAGGCGCCAATTATAGCGCGAACGCGTGCTTTATTGGTGGAAGACGTTCCAGCTGGTGAAAATAGGGTGCTGGTTGCTCATGGTCCTAACCTGGTTGAAGTGATGGACTATTTTCCTGTAGAGGGAGCCTTAGTGATTTTTAAACCTGATGTAATCCATCAGCGCTTCGAATATATCTCGACTATTGAGCCTGATCATTGGTCAACGTTACTATCAAGGAATGAGTAGCCTACTATGAGAGCTGGTAAAACTGTCCTGTTGATGTTCTTGTTACCAGCACTGACGGTTTTACTGATCTCGTTTACGATCGGACTTATCTCACTGCAAAGTCTAAAAACGCAATACTTAACCAGCAGTGATATTCAAGCGGAAGACTTGCAAACCCTGAGTCAAGAGGCGAGTTTTCAACGAGCAATCTCTGAAGCTCACCATCTGGTATCTGATACCCTAGACAAGGCGCGAAGGCACCAACTTTCCGATGTTCAGCTGTACCGTTTACATGCCCAGTTAGTGGATGAGCTTGCTGAAAT
>SLCQ01000163.1 GCA_007125745.1 Nitrincola sp. | reverse complement strand
TTAATTAACTTATCAATCAAACCTTGTTTATCAAGTTTTTTTACTTTTCCATACGGATAAAGCGCTTCCAACGTTTCTTTAACTGCACCATGCTCATAACCGACTACAGGTGTACCAATCGACAGACATTCTACAACAGTTCGTCCAAAAGCCTCGGCTGTCGTCGTTGTTAAAGACAACATCACATCACTGACCGCATATAACTCCCTCATATCTGCACGTGTACCTAAAAAGCTAAAATAGCTATCCAGTGACTTTTCAGAAATTGAAGATTTCACTTCTGCTAAAAAGGCCCCTTTTGGATCACTACCAATGACCAGAACATGTAGATTAGGCAATCTATCTTTTAATATTTCAACAACCTTTACCAGTTCTAAATGCCCTTTCCATCGAGTAATTCGACCTGGAAAACAGATTAGAAACTTACCTTTTACCTGTGGATGTTCTTTGTAAAACTCTGCTAGCCAAGCCTGAGAGGGCTGAAAGCCTCTGGGAAATTCGTTGGGGTCAATACCACGATGAATCACTGTTACTTTATCAGCATCAACTTCCGGAAAATTCTCAAGTAAGTAACCTTTTGCCGTCTCGGATACAGCGATTACCTTTTCCCCCTTACCCATAATGGCACTGTATTTATTTACCGAGTGCATTCCATGAAGAGTCGTGATAAAACGAGGTCTGGTTTGTGGATCCATACTACGCCAAGCAAGCCATACAACCCATGCTGGCATTCTTGAACGGACATGGACAATATCCGGCTTTTCTTTTTCAAGCCAGCGCTTCAAAGGGAGAACCTGCAAAAAAGTGAATAATGACTTTCGACCCAGATCCCATTGAATATGTCGACTACCAGACGTTTCTAACGCTTCGACTAAGCGCCCACCCGCTGAAATAACTAACGACTCGTGCCCTGCGTTGACTAACCCCCCTGCAATTTCGAGTGTTCCTCGTTCAACACCCCCTAGCTCAAGCGCCGGTAACACCTGCACTACTTTCATAGCCATCCCCGTTTCAAAATCACGTCAGCGCAGCGATCTGCTTCATTAAAGATACCCTTTGAACACAACTGATGGGTTTGAGTCCATTGGGAAAACAGGGTAATTGTACCCTCTTGCGCAAGGGCTTGTACCCCTCGTGTTAGTCTATTTTCTTTACACGGAGTAACCTCTAACACGCCAACACGACAGCCTGCTGTTAAGGCTTCATAGATCATCGAGACGCTATCTGCTGTCACCCAAGCAATGTCGGTAGAAGCAAGTGTTTCTGTCAACCAGCCTTGTGGTGTGTCGGTATGAGGAATGAACTCAACCCCTTTGAGGGCCTGTAGCTTACACATAGTAGACTCTGGCGTTCGCCTTGAAGAGGTGATCACCCATTGATAGCTTTGCTTTTTTAGCACTTCTTCAATCTGACTAAGCACCTTAAACTCATCCCACTCATGATGCTTTGATGGGCCGCCAATCAGCATGACACCGGTTTTATGTTGCTTAGTGCCTGGTCGCATAGGGTTGAGCGCACCCTGCGTTACAACCACATTTGGACTCGGTTTAGGCTGATCGTGAACTGGGATAAAACACAGATCAAACCAATCGATCGGCATACTGGGTTTCATCAGCAACAGTTTTTTTGCCTTAAAATGCTGACCCAGTACCCATAATGTAAGATGGGTGGCGTGTCCCGCGGCAATGACTAAATCAGGTTTCGAGTCTTGCGATGGTTGAACGAATGATTCGGACACGGCAAAGCCCATCAACATTTTTAGGCAAGCGTATTTTGATAAAACGGGTAATGTTTCTATTTTCAGCTCAGGACGTAAGCGTTTTAACGCCATCGCCAACCCCAGGGATTGATTATAATGCCCCTGTTTTCCATCCGTTACTATCCAAACTTTACTCACAAATCACTCATTTTCGTCCAGTGTTATAGTCTTATATCATAACAGCGCGGTGTTCAAAGCACAGCAATGGTGTAAATTTCAAGCTCATACCCCTCAGACAATTCCCTTTAGTCATCGGTATGATTACAATCTTAGTCTCTGCTGGGTATTTACTTACCCTAATCATTTGTTCACGTGACTTGAGGAATTATTCATGGCTGCTGCATTCGGTACCGTTTTCATGCCTGAAATGGCGATCACCTGGTTTGATGGCACAAACTGGAGTGTACCGGAGATGGTCAGTAGTGATTCCCTTACACTTCACCCAGGCGCTCACGTCTTGCACTACTCAAGCACCTGTTTTGAAGGTCTAAAAGCATTTCGTCATGCAGATGGTTCAGTTAATATTTTTCGCATGGACCGTAATATCGCCCGCCTCATGCAAAGCTCTGAGCTTTTGGGCTTACCTCAGTTAGATGCTGATAGTGTTGCGCAAATGATTATTGATACAGTTTCGCGCTTTGCAGATGAGGTTCCCTCGCCACCGGGATCACTTTACATCCGTCCAACCCATATCGGTACAGAACCAGCCATTGGCAAAGCTGCGGTACCGTCGGATCACTCTTGCTTTTATGTGTTAGTGTCTCCGGTTGGCGACTATTTTGCTGGCGGCGATAAAGCATTACGTTTACTGCTTGATGATCAAGGTATGCGTTGCGCTCCACATATGGGCATGATTAAAAGTGGTGGAAACTATGCCAGTGCACTTCAACCGATCATGCGTGCTCGCCAAGAGGTGCAAGCCGATCAGGTCTTATTCTGTCCAGGTGGTGATGTACAGGAAACCGGGGCTGCCAACTTTTTGTTGATCGACGGTAATGAAATCATCACCAAAGCCTTAGATCAAAGCTTCCTGCATGGTGTGACTCGTGACTCTATTTTAACCTTGGCAAAAGATATGGGCATGAAAGTGCACGAGAGAGAACTGACTGTCGAGGAGCTTCTCGAGCGAGCGGCTAAGCCAAATTGCGAAGCGGCTTTATCTGGAACAGCGGCCGTTCTTGCACCTGTTGGCACCTTAATTTATCAAGGTAAGGAATTTGCTGTAGGCCATGGTGGTGTTGGTGAAACGACACGCCAACTTCGCCAAGCACTTAACGCCATTCAATGGGGCCAAGCTAACGACACTCATGGCTGGTTAACTCGAGTATAACCTTCTTTGCGTGAGGCAAAGTGTTTCACTTTGCCTCAGCTCAACCCTTCTGGCATTAACTCCTTAAAGCGTCATCACCTTATCCCAAATTTTCATGACTTCTTCACGATGTTGTGTCAGATCTGCATCCGCAACAACACTATTGGACTGCTCTTGAAGTGCCTGTCTATGCCCCACAGAGCGCAATACTCGATAGCTTTCTCTTAAGGTTTCCGCATCTGTTGCTGTGAGTAAACCATTTGCCTCTATCGTATCTAAAATACGAATATTATCAGTATAGGTAACGAGATCAGGATACTGCCATGCATGGTTCAGCACCATAAACTGCACCATAAATTCGATATCAACAATACCGCCTCTATCCTGCTTTAGGTCAAACTCTTCATCCGATGCAGAGGCTAAATGTGTGCGCATTTTTTCACGCATCGACGTAACTTGCTCAAGCAGGTCAGCTGGATCACGCTGTTGCATCAAAATACGCGCACGGGTTTCTGTAAAACGCTGTGTTAATCCAGCACTGCCGGCAACCACACGCGCTCTTACCAGAGCCTGATGCTCCCATGTCCAGGCTTCACTCTGCTGATATTTTTCAAAAGCCTTTAAACTCGAGACCAGTAACCCTGAGTTACCGGATGGACGTAAGCGCATATCGATCTCATATAACTGTCCTGAGGTCGTGAAGGTGTTCAATAAATGAATCATCTTTTGGCCTAGGCGATTGAAGAAGACCGGATTAGGAACGGGCTTTTCACCTTCAGTATTTAAGTCTGGATCTGCATCATGAATGAACACCAGATCCAGATCTGAACCATAAGACAGCTCGATACCGCCCATTTTGCCATACCCCACCACGATAAAGTCTGGATCGCACGGCTCATCTTCAGTACGCATCGGTACACCATGCTTGTCCACCAAACTCTTCCATGCACTTTGTAGCACGGCTTCCAACAGGGTTTCAGCTAACCAAGTTAAGTAATCACTGACTTTCATTAACGGCAAAGCACCCGTGATATCTGACGCAGCTACCCGCAATACATGAGCATGGCGGAAGTAACGTAATGTTTCCATCAACTGCTCAACATCATCTTCTGGAACACGCAGAAGTTGCTGGCTCAGTTCATCTTGAAGTTTGGCTTTGTCAGGTGGTGTGAACAAGGTATGTGGATCGATAAGCTCATCTAATAGCACAGGTTGCTTGGATAGTAGTGATGCAAACCAGGCACTAGCAGAACACAGAGTAACCAGCTGTTGCATCGCTCCTGGATTTTCAGCCAACAAGACTAAATAAGCGGAACGACGAAGGACAGATTGAATTAACTGCAGAACCCGTTCCAGGGTCACTTCTGAATTATGACACTGACCCACCACTTCCAATAACTGAGGCAATACCTGCAAGAGGCGTTTTTTAGCAACCTGTTGAAGCATCTGCATGGCTCTAGAGTGCAACAAGCCTTGCAGATGGGTCAGGCCTTGCTCAGGCTTGTCAAACCCTTTGCTGGCTAAAAACGCCAACGCGGCATCTTGATCCAACTCTTCTGCAAGCAGACTCAGCCACTGAGCTTCATCTTCAACGTCTATCGCCTCATCATCTTCATCAGCGGGTGCAATCACGTCCGCAAAGTGTTTAGAGACAGCTTGCCGATGATCCATGAGCTGTTGCATGAAGTCATCCCAGGTCTCAAATCCCATGGCCAACGCAATACGCGCTTGCCCGATAGCATCATGGGGAAGCTCTTGTGTCTGCTCATCGGCAATAGCCTGAATAGCATGTTCGGCATTACGCAGGAAGATATACGCCTGGGTAAGCTCCTCCACAGCAATCTGCGGCATGCCAACATAATCAGGCAGTAGCGGCAGGATATTTAACAGTTCTCGTTGCTGTAAGTCCCTATCACGCCCACCTCGGATAAGCTGAAAAGCCTGTGCGATAAATTCAATTTCACGAATACCACCAGAGCCTAGCTTGACATTTTGCTCTAGCCCTTTACGTCGCACCTCTCGACTGATCATTTGCTTCATGTCACGCAATGATTCGAAGGCACTAAAGTCAATATATTTTCGGTACACAAAAGGACGTAACTGCGCCAGCAACTCTTCACCTGCGTGATGGTCTCCCGCCACAACGCGCGCTTTAATCATGGCATAGCGTTCCCAGTCTCGACCCTGCTCTTGATAATAGTTTTCCATCGCGGTAAAACTAATTGCCAAAGGGCCTGCCGAGCCAAAGGGTCTAAGGCGCATATCAACACGGAACACAAACCCTTCTACGGTTTGATTATCCAGGGCTTGAATCAATTTTTTGCCCAACCGGATAAAAAAATCCTGATTCTCAATCGGGTTAGATGGATGATCTGTTTCTCCTGAGACAGGAAAGCAAAACATTAAATCAATATCCGAAGATAGATTCAGTTCATGAGCGCCCAGTTTACCCATACCCAACACCACTAAGCGTTGAGGTTGAGCTTCATCGCCTGCAGATGCTGACATAGGCGTACCCCATCGCTGACAGGCTCTCTGGTATAACCAATCTAAGGTGATATCAATGCAAGCATCAGCTAAATACGACAGGTCTCGAGTGGTTTCGCGCATATCGGCACGACGCGTGAGATCTCGCCAGATGATACGAACCATCTCGTAATTGCGGAAACGCCGCAACTGCTGATGAAGCAGATTTTCATCTTGAATGTCAGCGAGCAGTTGCGTTAACCGCTCGGCATAGGTGTTAGTTTGATAAGTCGTCACTAAATCCTGTTGATCAATCAGTTTAAGCAACCATTCAGGCCGTCGACTTAATTGATCAGCAACAAAATCACTGATTGCTAACACACGCAACAGTTCATCTTGCCACTCAGAAGAAGAGGCTGTTAGCTCAGAAAGTGTTGAGTCGAGCGCTTCTAATGCTTTAAAGGCAACAGGCTGAAGTACAGATGGCAATGATTCAAGTACAGGATTATCAGACATATCTTATCTCTCGCAATGACGGCTCAGCGTTCTTTACCCTAACAGTAAAGGATGCAACTCTCGGATAAAAGTGATGATTGGCATAAATTTGTCCTAGCTCACACCCGTTTAACGACTTGAGCCTTCCTCTCTATCCTAATCTTCTTTATCCTAAGCAGATTATTCTTCTCAATGACGGATCTAGGTTCTTTCGTGAGCACACATGACAACGGCCAGTACATTGACTGGTTTAGACACTCCTCTCCATATATTAATGCACATAGAGGTAAAACCTTTGTGGTCATGCTTGGCGGCGAAGCGCTTGCAGACCCCAACTTAACACATCTCGTGCATGATATTGCCCTGCTCAGCAGTTTAGGTGTCCGCTTAGTGATTGTGTTTGGCACGCGACCACAGATTGAGGAGCGCTTGGTTAAACGTGGCATACCCACACGTTTGCATCACCATCAACGAATAACAGATGCGCCAACATTGGAATGTGCGATTGAAGCGGCAGGAGTTTTACGCACATTGCTGGAATCTCAATTTTCCATGGGGTTATCTAATACTCCGATGCATGGCGCGCGCATTCGCGTGTGCAGTGGTAATTTTGTCACTGCCCGCCCTGCAGGTGTTGTTGATGGGGTTGATTTGGGCCATACCGGTGAGCTAAGACGGGTCGACCATCAGGCTATTCGCCGTCAGCTGGATATGAACAACATTGTACTCATCTCTAATTTGGGTTTTTCACCCACTGGAGAGGTGTTTAACCTATCGTCAGAAGAGGTCGCAACACAAACAGCCGTTGCCCTCTCGGCTGACAAGTTGATCCTGTTTGGCACTGAGGGTGGTATTACCGATAGCCATGGAGATTTACGCAGTGAATTGCTGGCAGAAACGGCTCGCCGCTGGGTGAAGCAGTACCTTGCTGGCATAGAAAACCCTGCAGAAGCCCACACTGAAACAGCGCGATTGTTACAAGCCGCGGCAGATGCCTGTGAAGAGGGAGTGCCACGGTGCCACCTGATCAGCTATCAACGTGATGGTGCACTGATTGCTGAGCTGTTAACCCGAGATGGATCTGGAACCATGGTCGTTCGAGAATCCTATGAACAGATACGTACCGCTAATATTGATGATGTGGGTGGCATTTTAGAACTGATAGCCCCCTTAGAAGAGAAAGGAATCCTTGTGCGTCGCTCGCGTGAGCGTCTTGAGATGGAGATAGAGCGCTTTACTGTCATTGAACGCGATGGTGCGGTCATCGGTTGTGCGGCACTTTACCCCTTCTATGAAGAGCAAGCAGGTGAACTCGCCTGTGTCGCTATCGACCATCACTATCGGGGTGGTGCGCGTGGAGATCGCTTACTAGAAGCCTTAGAGCAACGTGCAACAGATCTCAACCTAACGCAACTCTTCGTATTGACCACGCGTACGGCGCATTGGTTTATTGAACGAGGCTTCAAAGAGACATCTCTTGATGAGCTCCCTAAGGAAAAGAAAGCATTATATAACTTTCAGCGCAACTCAAAAGTCTTTTATAAACCCTTATCGACCCTGTCGTGAGAGGATTTCAGGGCGCTTTCATCTTTACCTAGGTATGGTTAGGAAGCATAGCCCTGAAACGAGCACCCTGTAGGGCTGGAGAACTATCCACTTCCAGCGCCCCACCATAACTGCTCAAAATATCCACCACCACCGCTAAACCTATCCCTTGGCCAGAGGTCGAGGTATCCATTCGTTGCCCTCTTTCCAAAATCACCTTTGCTTGATATGGCATCACTCCTTGCCCATCGTCCTCGACGAAAAGCAGTAAACCATTACGTGTCGTACAGGAGCTGACCCTCACCTGTCGATTGCCATACTTGCAAGCATTCTCCATCAGGTTACCGACCAACTCCATCAAATCTCGTTCATCACCATAAAACAGGGCATCATCAGCAACCTCATTTTCCAGTATCAGCGATTTATCTGAGTAAACCTTACTCAGCACACCGCTTAGACGTTGCACGACAGGTTTTACCTTGACGGGTTTTGCGGCGGCTAAACCTCCTTTACTTTTAACCGCACGAGACAGTTGATACTGCACTATTTGATTCATACGTTGAGTTTGCTCTTCGACCAAACGTTGATAGCTCTCCGGTGATAAGCTTTCACTACTGGCACCGTGGATAACAGCAAGAGGCGTTTTCAAACTATGCGCCAAGTCCGCTAAGGTATTACGATAGCGCTCTCTTTGTTGACGCTCTGTCAAAATCAATTGATTTAAGTTATCGGTAACAGGCTGAACTTCCTGCGGATAATGACCTGTTAATCGCTCAGCCTCCCCCTTTTCAATCAACCTAAGATCACTGGCTAATCGGGTTAGCGGACGTAACCCCCAGCGTAGAATGATGTATTGCATCCCCAAAGCTAACACCAACACGCCCAATAAAGAGCCCCACAAGCGCGTACTGAAAGCACGCATCTGCTCCCTCAAATGCTCATCGGTCCGCAATACAGAGATATTGAACAAGCGCTCTTCAGAAGCGGCTAACCAAATGACCGGATATTGCAACAAGTAAAGCCCTTCTGCTTGTAAATAACGAAAGATTACGTGCCCAGGTTCTGGTGCACTTTGTCGCGTAAGCTCAATAACATCGCTGGGCAACAAGGCAGAGGAGTCCGATCGCCACAACAGCTCCTGTTGATCATTGGTAATAAAGGCATAACTGCCTGAGCCGGGTTGTGTTAAGGCAGGTTCCGGTAATAATGTAGGCAACATTAATCCGGTGTCATCCAGTTCAGCTAAACCGAGTAACAGATACACTTGGAGTTGAGCTTGAGAGCGCTCTGAAGATACCAAGCTGTCATAATGCGCTCTCTGCAAAATCACCACTGCGATCACCAGAATAATGGGTAGAATCACCAGAGATGCAAAAAAGAGGCGTGATTGAAGTGATCTTGGCAGATAACGACGGATCAAGACGACGTTAGCTCCGGATTAAAGCGATAACCTAACCCTCTGACGGTTAAGATCGGCTGTAAGCTTTGGTCAGGGTCTAGCTTTTGCCTTAATCGACGAATAAACACCTCAAGCACATTACTATCTCGATCAAAATCTTGATGATACAGGTGCTCTGTGAGTTCTGCTTTTGAAATGGTCTTACCTGCATTCAACATCAAATACTCAACCGTACGGTATTCATAACTGGTCAAACGCACTTCCTCGCCATTGAGTTGCACCACACGACTCACCGTATCTAATGTCAGCGGTCCAAAATTCAACTTGGGCTTGGCATGACCGGCGGCACGACGCACTAGGGCATTCAACCTGGCTGTTAACTCTTCAGGCTGGAAAGGCTTTACAAGGTAATCATCAGCGCCACTTTCAAGACCTTCCACCTTATCCTGCCAGTGTCCTCTGGCGGTCAAAATCAGCACGGGAAAGTCTCTTTGTGCTTCACGCCATCCACGAATAACATCCAAACCTGATAAGCCTGGCAGACCCAGATCTACCACAGCAATATCAAACTCATATTCCTTGCCTAAAAACAGCGCATCTTTGCCCGTCTCGCACTCTTCAACCGTGTAACCTTTGTCACTCAGTTGCGTACATAGTTGTCTGCGCAGATCATGATCATCTTCAACGATGAGTGCTTTCATAATGACATATCCTAGTTCAATCTAAGGTGCTAACTCAGTCTCGTGGATCAAGGGTTTATAATAGAGCCATCTTCGGGATCGATCATCACATCTCGCACTCGTCCTTCATTGACGACACGAATGACATAAACTTTAGCATCATCCACCTCTGCTTCTTCCGCTTTAACGACTTGACCACCATAGGCTTCTTGAGCAATTTCTGATGCCTCTTTCACACTGGTAACAGGATCGGCAAAAACCGAAACAGCAACCCATAATAAGCCGAGTGCTAAATACCCATACACTGGCTTTAGTAACGTGTTTTGCCCCTTGGACATTAGGGTTCCTCCGGTTGCATTAAACTGATAAACCACCCATTAGATAAACAGAATAAAGGGAAGCGAATGAACTGTTGATTAACAGATTCAAACGCAGGCTAAAAGCTTAACGCTGATCAGCTTGTTGTTTCTTAATTTCTCTAATGGACAGAATCATGAAACGTACGTTGTAAACCAAGCCGATCACAACCGCTAATGCCGCTGATAAAACAAACACTCGGCCTAGCATCGTAGAACCTGCATATTGCCCGACCCAGAGGCTGATTACCGCTAAAATACTTAAGGGAATACCTGTGTACATGCAAAAACGAAGTAGCTTATCTCGACGAATTGATTTTTTGTCGATTTTTATTGTCATAAGGTTACAGCTCAGTAAGTGATAAACAGAAAACAGCTTAAGTGGATCGATAATTTTGTTCAAGCCTACTCTAGGCTAAGCCTGACACTGATCAAGAATCTGATATACTCGCTAGCACTTATAACCAATCGTTAACCCGCACAAAGTCAAAGGAAAAGCCAATGCCTGAGTACCGCTCAAGAACGTCTACCGCTGGTCGCAACATGGCGGGTGCCCGCGCCCTATGGCGTGCAACGGGCATGAAAGATGAGGATTTCCATAAGCCGATTATTGCCATAGCCAACTCATTTACGCAATTTGTCCCCGGCCATGTTCACCTAAAAGACATGGGACAACTGGTGGCACGTGAAGTTGAAAAGGCAGGAGGCGTTGCTAAAGAGTTCAATACCATTGCCGTTGATGATGGTATTGCCATGGGCCATGACGGCATGCTCTACTCATTGCCTTCACGTGACATTATCGCCGACTCGGTCGAGTACATGGTGAATGCACACTGTGCTGATGCATTAATCTGCATTTCCAACTGTGACAAAATTACACCGGGGATGCTGATGGCCGCCATGCGCTTAAACATTCCTGTTATTTTTGTGTCTGGCGGTCCCATGGAAGCGGGTAAAACCAAGTTATCTGAACACAAGCTAGATTTGGTTGATGCAATGGTGATTGCCGCCGATGACAGTGCTTCCGATGAGATGGTTGCTGAGTATGAGCGTTCTGCCTGCCCAACCTGCGGATCTTGCTCAGGCATGTTCACAGCGAATTCAATGAACTGTCTAACAGAAGCACTGGGGCTTTCACTGCCTGGTAACGGCACCACACTCGCGACGCACAGTGACCGCCGTCGCTTATTTGAAGAAGCAGGGCATCGCATTGTGGCGTTAGCTAAGCGCTACTATGAAGAAGATGATGCATCGGTTCTGCCTCGCAACATTGCTAACTACAAAGCTTTTGAAAACGCTATGTCGTTAGATATTGCCATGGGCGGCTCAACCAATACCATTCTTCATCTGCTTGCGATCGCACTGGAAGGCGAGCTTGAGTTCACCTTAAAAGATATCGACCGACTGTCACGAGTCGTTCCTCAGCTGTGTAAAGTGGCGCCCAATACACCCAACTATCACATTGAAGACGTTCACCGTGCAGGGGGTATTTTTGCCATTCTCGGGGAGCTAGAGCGTGCAGGCAAACTGCACACAGATGTCCCGACTATCCACACTCAAACCATGGCAGAAGCGCTTGAAAAATGGGATATCATGCGCAACTCTTCAGCCGAAGTGAAAGAGTTTTTCAAAGCAGGCCCTGCCGGTATCCCGACACAAACAGCATTTAGTCAGTCGGAACGCTGGCATACACTCGACGGCGATCGTGAGCAAGGCTGTATTCGTAACCTTGAACATGCCTTCTCATTAGAGGGTGGCTTGGCTGTACTATTCGGTAATATTGCTGAAGACGGGTGCGTCGTTAAAACAGCAGGTGTTGATGACGCTAACCTGCTGTTTGAAGGCCCTGCACATATCACCGAATCGCAAGATCAGGCGGTTGAGCATATTTTGAATGACAAAGTAAAGCCGGGTGAAGTGGTGATAGTGCGATACGAAGGCCCCAAAGGTGGCCCAGGCATGCAAGAGATGCTTTACCCCACCTCTTACCTGAAATCCAAGGGTCTTGGAAAAGCCTGTGCACTGTTAACCGACGGACGCTTCTCTGGAGGAACATCGGGCCTTTCGATTGGACACGTCTCACCTGAAGCCGCATCAGGCGGTGCCATTGGCTTAGTGAGAAACGGAGACCCTATCTGCATCGACATCCCTAACCGTAGCATCAATGTACTCATCTCAGATGAAGAGTTAGCCAAACGTCGAGCAGAGCAAGACGCATCAGGCTGGAAGCCCGCTATGGAAAGGCCGCGTAAAGTCTCAGCCGCACTTAAAGCCTATGCCAAGCTGGTTACATCAGCCGACAAAGGTGCTGTGCGTGACCTCACGCTTCTCGACTAGCGCTGGCGAGTAAGGTAAGCAAGCAATCACTAAAAAGGGGTTAGCATTTCACTAACCCCTTTTTTATGTTGCCATTGGTGATACTGACATCACGGACTAACGCATCTTTGTATAGCTGATTAAGCTTATTACATCGCTTCCAACACTTGATCGGCCCATTTCAGGCTATGGCGATAGGAAACCTCATAGAACTGCGAAGGTAGCAGTTTTTTCAAATCCTGAAACTCACCACGCTCATAAATTTCTGCCTCACTCAACAACAGTCCTGCTTGACCTGAACGATGCGTCAATGCATCTTTAACTGATTGCTGTAATGGCACTTCGACAAGCAGGTCTTCCATTTTCATGTCCATCAGTACATCAAGCTGGGAAAGCAAACCCACAATAAAGCACTCCATCGGGTCATTGTAATCTAGCATTTCAGCCAACAATTCACACATGCGACCTCGGATCAACATCGTACGTGTTAGCTCCGCTGGTTTGCCATTATCACTTTTAGCTAAGAACAGCATAACCCAACGTCTGACCTGATCCATACCCAGCAGAGCGATAGCGTGTGATAAAGAGCTAATTTCACGACGTAGATTGACAGCCGCCGAGTTCACGACCCTAAGTATTTTATAGGTTAGCTCAGGATCTTTAAGAGCAACCTGTTCAACTGACTCCGCCGTTGCGTTTGGGTTTTGTAACTCATGTAGCACCTGCATGAGCAGGATCTTATTGCCTGATAGCTTTTTACCGCGTACTAAGTCAGGTTTGCTGAGGAAATAGCCCATATAGAGCGCAAAGCCCATCTCCAAACAACGCCTAAACTCATCCTGAGTTTCTACCTTGTCAGCCATTAGCTCCAAATTAAGCGGCTTCAACTTCTGCACTAAGGTGGGAATTTTATCTAATCCAATCAGCTGAATATCCAGCTTGAGCACATGAATCACTTTTAACAGCGGGTGCATGCGACTATTAGCAGGATCAAAGCCTGCCAGGGCCAAACGATAGCCCTGGGAAGCCAGTTGCTTGAGGCGCTCAATGAGACGAGGAGTCACGTCGGTATGAGCAAGCAACTCAAGCACAAAAAGGTGCCGAGGGAAGTCTGGTAGTTCTTCGTCCAGCAACACTTGATCGGTCACCTTAATAAAAAAGGGAACTTGGGCTTTGGTGGCCTGACTGTATGAACTGTAGGAGTTCACTAACACTGATAGGGTCGCATCATCATCTTTCAGGCCACTGACGAAATTGCCGGCTTCATCTCGAAACAATAACTCATAAGCCGCCACATCCTGGCTTTTGGTATAAATGGCCTGACGCGCCATAAGGACTGGCAGTCCTTGATCTTGATCATCCATCAGAGTGTCGCTCACAGGGTTAACTCCATTATCATGCAGTCGGTTATTTAAATCTTAGGTAGCATATACAAAAAACGACCGTTTTGTCATTAACTTGGTTCATGATGAGGCCGTTTCATTGATATTTAGCTTAATTTGTCGAACATCATAACTGGTCGGTGTTTGATGCAAGCGTAGCCCAAACTCCGGCACGATTGCGATCACGTGATCAAAAATATCTGCCTGTATCGCTTCATACTCAACCCAGCCGGTTGTATTGGTAAACGCATAGATTTGAATGGGAATCCCATCCGAGGTAGGCTCTAGTTGCCTGACCATCATAATCATCTGATGGTGAATTTTAGGATGATTTCTAATGAAATTATTTAAATAGGCTCGAAATGTTCCCAAATTTGTCAAGCGCCTACCATTCAACGGAATGCTCAAGTCGAGATCACTCTGCTCATTATAAGCTTCTATCTCATTTTGCCGTTGCGCTAAGTAATCAGTCAAAAGGTTGGCTTTATGCAAGCGTTCAATCTCTTCTTGGCTCAAAAAATGAACACTACTTACATCAATGTGAATACTGCGCATAATACGACGCCCACCTGATTCTTGCATCCCGCGCCAGTTTTTAAAGGAGTCGGATATCAAGGCATAGGTTGGGATTGTGGTGATTGTATTATCCCAATTTTGGACTTTAACCGTAGTCAGGTTTATGTCGATCACGGCGCCATCAGCGCCATATCGATTCATTTCCAACCAATCGCCAACAGACAACATTTTATTAGCGGAGAGCTGTATTCCCGCGACCAGCCCCATCAATGGGTCTTTAAATACCAACAGCAATACAGCTGTCATCGCACCTAAGCCGCTGAATAAAATAACCGGTGATTTACCTACCATGATTGAGATGGCTAGCACGATGGCTAAAATAACAGCGGTCAGCTTTAAGCCTTGAAAAATACCACGCAACGGGAGCTCTTTCATGACACGACTACGATAGGAAAGCTCCAGAAGCACATCCAATAGCGCAAAAAAGACCAATACACTAAAGAGCAAAATCCATAGTTGCGCTACACTGTTAATCAGCATCAACACTGTCGGATTATCCAGTAACCAATGTTGCGCTTGTGCCTGAATGATTAACGCCTGAATAATAAACGACAGGTGTTTAAAAAGATTTTTATCAAACAACGCACGCCTTAAAACACGTTGGGTATTTTTTTCACCGGCAAATTTTTCCAGGACACTGCGAAACAATCGATGCAATATTAGATGAGTGAAAATCGCAATAATGGCGATTAAACCCACGGCGACGATTAAATGCGTCATTGCTGTCGGAGCAATAGACAGCGCCTCTAACCATTGCGTAATTGTATCCACCCACATTCACTCACCCCTTAATGCGCTAACCTGTTTTCGTTCTATAGGACTTCATTGATGACTACACTCAACAAAATACATCATGTACACTTTGATCGCCAACTATGTCCCGTCGAGAACGCCTAACCATGAGTGATCCAACAGACTGTCCAAGCAATGAATTGCATACCCTACGTGATTATATTCGCTGGGCAATGACCTGCTTTCAACAAGCCAATCTTTTTTATGGTCATGGAACCGATAACCCTTGGGACGAAGCTGTACAGTTAGTGCTGAATGCCGTACATCTTCCTTGGGATGCCAGCCACCATGTTCTGGACGCCCGACTCACGACACCAGAAAAGCACACCATTCAGCATTATATAAAACGCCGTACTGAAGAACGCCTACCACTTCCCTACATTACAGGTGAAGCATGGTATATGGGCATACCTTTCTATGTAGATGCTCGGGTTCTTATCCCTCGATCCCCCATAGCCGAAATGACTCAACATGAGTTTTCACCCTGGTTAAGACCCGGGCCTGTAGAGAAGATTCTCGATCTTTGTACGGGTAGCGGCTGTATTGGTATCGCCTGTGCCTATCAATTTCCAGAGGCAGAGGTTGACCTTGTGGATATTTCAGCTGACGCATTAGAGGTCGCAGAAAAAAATATTCAACGACATGAGCTTTCTCACCGTGTCAACGCAATAGAGAGCGACCTCTTTTCAGCCTTGGCTGGAAAGCGATATGACTTGATTGTCAGCAACCCCCCTTATGTGGATCTTGCGGATTTTAACGCGATGCCCCAAGAGTATCAGCATGAGCCACAATTAGCGTTAACGTCAGGTACTGATGGCTTAGACATCACCCGCATCATTTTACGTGAAGCGGTTCATTATTTATCAGAACAGGGGTTATTAGTTGTAGAAGTTGGCAACAGCGAACAGCATATCGCTGAGGCATTTCCAGATGTACCCTTTACTTGGGCTGAGTTTCAGCAGGGTGGTAATGGCGTATTTATCTTCTCAGCAGAAGAACTTCAGGAATATGCCCGCTATTTCGCTTAAATCTAT
>SLCQ01000053.1 GCA_007125745.1 Nitrincola sp. | reverse complement strand
GCCTTGTGTGCGCCTGTGCTAAGTGTCCGGTTTTAGTCGACCAGTACAGTCAGGCGTTTACCGTATCTGGAGATGAGTTGGTGGACTTTGTTCATCTTAAAGAAGGGCATCGCAAGTTAAAAGCATCTTAAATTTCTTCCTGAAAAATTCGATTGAATTAATTGCAAATATAAGTAATAATAATTCGTATTAACTGATCTGATTTGCTCAGCCAGCCAGCTTTTGTTCTGCCAGCCAGCCAATGTAATTCTAACTGTCCTTGTTATGAATCATTTGGAGTGGTAATGAACCCTTTTCGATTTAAATTATTAGCCGTCGCAATTGCATCCACAACATCAATTGCCAGCGCTGATACCTCCGTTCGTCTTGATGACCTCGTGATTAGTGCTTCTGGTTTTGAGCAGAAAATTACCGATGCGCCTGCCAGTATATCTGTGGTTTCTCGAAAAGAACTTGAGCAGAAAAACTTTTCAAATATAGCTGAAGCTTTGCGAACTGTTGAAGGTGTTGATGTTCTGGGTAACACCGGAAAGACGGGCGGTTTAAACATCAGCATTAGAGGTATGCCTTCGGAATATACCTTAATTTTGATTGATGGGCGCAGACAAGGCGCTGCTGGAAATATTACACCCAATGGTTTTGGTGAAATGTCGACGAGCTTTATTCCTCCTGTAAGTGCTATTGAGCGAATCGAAGTGATTCGTGGTCCGATGTCGACGCTTTATGGTTCCGATGCTATCGGTGGTGTTGTCAATATTATCACTCGAAAGGTAGACGATGAATGGGGCGGATCTCTGACACAAGAGTTTACTCTGCAAGAAGAGTCCGAGTTTGGTGATAGCCGCAAAACCAGTTTTTATACCAGTGGTCCTTTGATTGAGGGTCGATTAGGTCTTACGCTCAGAGGTAGTTACTTTGGGCGTGATGACTATAACTTGACTGCAAAAGGCGTTTCTGGGGAAACCATCCAGCTTAACTCTAGAGGCCAAAGCAAAGTAGAAGCCGATATTTATACCTTGGGTGGCCGTTTAGACCTTTTGGCACATGATCAACATGACCTTTGGTTCGATTTCGATCTTTCCAGACAAAAGTATGACAACGGTGATCCGAGTAATAGAAAGCTCAGTGCTAATGATACGCCTACTAACTGGCGTGGTTATGCGGACGATCTTAGACATGAGCGAAATCAATTTACGTTGGGGCATACGAGTCGAATAGCGAACGGAACGCTGGAATCAAGTCTGATGTTCAATAAGACAGAAACCCTTGGTAGAACAATTCCGGGGGATCCCAATAATCCTGCAAATACAGGTATTCCAGGTAAAAATGTTAAAGATCCACGCGAGTTGGAGTCGACCAATATCGTATTTGATACTAAGTACATGCAAGCCATTGGTGATAGTCATTTCCTAACGGTAGGCGGGCAGTACTGGGATGCAGAAATGATTGATGGTGTGGCGCCCAGCGTATTTACCCAAAAGGATTGGTCATTGTTTGCTGAAAATGAGTGGGCTGCAACCGATCAACTGATTGTGACGTTAGGCGCAAGATATAATCATAATGAATTTTTTGGTGGTCATATTACACCAAGAGCCTATGCAGTTTACCGTATTGATGATCACTGGACGGTAAAAGGTGGTGTCAGTACTGGCTATAAAACCCCAAATATTGATGCGCTCTACAATGGTGTAAATGGAATTACTGCTCAAGGGGTCACGGCTACCGTTGGCAACCCAAGCCTTAACCCTGAAAAGAGCGTAAATGGGGAGTTGGGTGTTTATTACCAGCAAACGAATGGGTTCAGTGCTAATGCAACTGTTTTTCAAAATCGAATGAAAGATCGATTTAGCTCTACTACTCGTTACAACTGTAACTATTCAGGCTCTGACAATCCAATCAATCCGCCACCAGCAGACTGCTACAATTTAACTGGGTTTGAAAATCAACGTAATGTAGGCTGGACCGAAAACCTTAATAAAGCCAGATCTGAAGGCATAGAGCTTGCGGCCAGAATTCCGCTTGCGACGCATTGGGATCTTTCAATGAACTATACCTATACCGATACTCAAATTGAGGATGAGACAGGACAAGTGGTTGGTAAGCTTAGCGATACACCCAGACACTTGGCAAATGCTCGTCTCAATTGGCAGGCTACACCACAGGCCACACTTTGGTTGAATGCTAGTTATAGAGGTGAAAGTCGTCGCTTTAACGAATTACCCGCTGAAGGGACAGATGACAGAGCGCTCTATGATGCGGTAGGGGATATCAAGGCTTATAGTTTATTTGATCTGGGTGGAAGTTATCAGTTAACTGAAAATCTTCGCTTTAGTGGTACTATTGAGAATCTTTTCAACAGAGATTTTAGATCCTATAAGCCTTATGAGTGTTCAACGGGCACTTGTTATGCCAGTGAATATAGCCATCAAACCCGATCAACTAAAGGTGCCGTTCTGGACGGCCGTCGTTTATGGTTATCAGCTAGTTTAACTTTCTAATAAGCAACACGTAAAATCCTCTTCATCAACATTTGTCCGCCGAACTCACCTTCGGCGGTTTTTTTATGTGGCAAAACACTTGCCGATGTAAATTTATGCAAACCTTTGTGAGTTTGGTTGCTCTAAGACTTCAATATTCATCATAATGCTATTGAAATTTCTCGTTATCTTGACATAAAAGAGTTTCTAAATTGTGAAAAAGTCTTCTTTCCCTTGGCGATGGTTAACGGCTATCCTGGCTTTAGTGGTTGCTTCAGCTGGCGCTTATTACTACTTGGCGTATCATGAGGCAGACGAGTCACTTAATACAGCTACTGTCACCCAAGGCAGTATCGAAAACATCGTTACCGCCACCGGCCGCCTGCAGCCACGTAACTTTGTTGATGTGGGTGCGCAAGTATCCGGTCAGTTAATCGAAATTCTGGTTGATGTGGGCGATCAAGTCGAGGAAGGGCAGCTTTTAGCCGAAATTGACTCTACAGTGTATCGCGCTAATGTCGATGGCACTCGTGCACAGCTTCGCAATCTCGAAGCGCAAATGCAGGACAGAAAGGCCCAGTTGGAGTTAGCTGAAATTCAGCTAAATCGTCAGCGTCAATTAGTATCGAATCGCATGACCTCTGAAGAAACGTTACAAATAGCGGAGGCATCTCAACGTTCGGCTGTAGCACAAGTGCAAGCCTTAGCGGCTCAGATTGATCAAACCACTTCGACCCTTAGAGCTGAAGAAGCGCGCCTGAATTACTCTCAAATCTTTGCCCCTATGTCAGGTACTGTTGTTGATATCGTTGCAAGACAGGGGCAAACGATTAATGCGTCACAACAAGCACCCACCATACTGCAGATTGCAGACCTGTCTGTGATGACGGTTCAGGCTCAAGTGTCTGAAGCTGATGTCAGTCGATTACATCAGGGGATGGATGCCTATTTTACCACCTTAGGTGATCAATCACGTCGCTGGTCAGGTCAGTTAAGACGCATCGAGCCAACACCGCAGGTTGATAATAATGTCGTGCTGTTTAATGCGCTGTTTGATGTCGATAATCAACAACTGGCATTGTTGCCGCAAATGACTGCGCAGGTCTTTTTTATTGTGGATAAAGTAGATGATGTGCTGATGCTTCCCGTAAATGCTGTTCGTTTTTCAGGTGGTAGACAAAATAAAGGAGCGAAAGTCGATTTATTGCTACCCAATGGCACTGTGGAAGAGCAAAGTGTCGTTACGGGACTATCTAATCGTGTTCAGATTGAGATCAAAGAAGGTCTAAATCTCGGTGATCAAGTGGTGTTATCCGGTCAGTCACGACCGAATAATCAACCCTCTTCCCAAGGCGGTATGAGGTCACGCTGATGTCTTCCGATTCAAAGCCGCTGATTGAAATTAAAGACCTCTACCGCACCTTTAAAAGTGGTGAAAGTGATGTAGATGTGCTGAAAGGCGTTAATCTGACCATCATGCCGGGTGAGTTCGTGGCAATTGTCGGTGCATCTGGATCCGGCAAGTCTACCTTAATGAACTTATTGGGGTGCTTAGATAAACCCACCCGAGGGCAATATCTTTTTAACGGTATAGATGTCGCTACCTTGGACCAGGATGAACTCGCGGCACTCAGGCGCGAAGCCTTTGGTTTTGTATTTCAAAGTTACAACCTTTTATCGGGTGAGACCGCTAGAGGGAATGTCGAAGTACCTGCGGTCTATGCGGGTTTATCACGTGCAGAGCGCCATCAAAAAGCGGAAGCCTTACTGAGTCGTTTGGGGTTGGCTGATCGAATGGATCATAAACCCAATCAGTTATCCGGTGGACAGCAACAACGGGTATCGATTGCGCGTGCCTTGATGAATGGCGGGCACGTGATATTGGCCGATGAACCCACTGGCGCGTTAGACAGCCAGACAGGTGAAGAGGTGATGAAACTCTTTGCTGACTTGTCTAAACAAGGCCACACCCTAATTCTGATTACCCATGATGCGAAAGTAGCCGCGCATGCTGATCGAGTCATTGAGATCAGTGATGGCATCATCACGAAAGACCCTCAATCTTCTAGTAATGATGATGTATCAGCTGTGGTCAAGCCAGCGCCGATCTTGAATCCTCGACCTGGAAGTGTATTTACGCATCTTGCTGAAGCGCTACGTATGTCTTTAACGGCCTTAACCGGTAATCTTTTTAGGACGGCGTTAACCTTGCTGGGAATCGTGATAGGCGTAGCCTCGGTGATTACCATGTTGGCGATTGGTGATGGTGCTCGGCAGTCCAT
>SLCQ01000121.1 GCA_007125745.1 Nitrincola sp. | reverse complement strand
AGCTCTGCACAGAACCAAAGCGCTAGTATGATGTAGCCTAGGCAAAGCTTAGCACGTATTCTGAATTGCTTGGCTAACTTGTCTTCATCTTGTGTGGAAATAAGAAGCGGGTGTCCCGGTAATCCTGGATCCGACAAGGTGTGCATATCGGGAAGGTTTAAAGAGGTTTGACGTTGTGCCATCGCTTCGCGCTGTGCCGCCTCTCGCACCGCTAGCCACTCTGTATCGTTTAATAGGGTTGCACCGGGCGAACCAAACCGATTAAGAAGGGCGTTATAGTCGGCTTTCCATTCACGAATAATATCCGCTTGAATCTGTTCAACACGCTGAACATTTCGGCCACCACCCAAGGTTTTAAAAGTACCAAGTGCATAGACCTTTTCATGTTCCAGGATCACGCTTTCGGTATAGCGATAACGCGAATTGAACGCGATACCCCTCATGCGAGAATTTGACTCAGCGGCAGGATTGGCAGATCGGCCATACCAAACACGATGTTGAACAGCATCTATCTCTGCTTTTGCCGGATCGATAAGGCAGACGCCAGAGCCGTCATTGATCTGAAACCAGGCTTCTGAACTACCGCGACGCTCGTTTCGCCAGCGATTTCTTCCTCGGGAGCTTTGACGGTCGATACGAAAACGGTACCAGACACAGGGACGACCCGATAAGGGTGCGGTTAATAAACCCTCTTCACCACCGATAACATGACCAATGATCTCAACATACCCTTGAGGAGCAGAGCGAATGAGAGCCGTAGGGGTGTCGGTAATCAAGCGGTATCGTCGTAAATGTCGAAACATAAACCACACGGCAACCAGCATGCTGATAGCGCAAACGATGATGCCTAACCAAAAGTCCTGTGATTCGATATACAGGTTTAGGAACATAGACGTCGCTTAAATTTATCCAAACAGTTTTTTCATATTGACGTCTTTTAGCTCGGCCTCTTCAAACTCAAGTAATGTGGCAGGGGAGAAGCCTAAGCGTTTCGCGACGATAATATCGGGGAACTGTTCTATACGAATATTATGATGGTTCACAGAGTCATTGTAATACTCTCGGCGATCGGCGATACCTGACTCTAATGATGAAATGCGGTTATGCAGATGTTGAAATGACTCACTTGCACGTAATTCAGGATAGGCTTCAGCTACCGCAAATAAGTTACCAAGCCCCAATCGCATCTGTGTCTCTGCTTGACCCAGTGCTTTTACATTCCCTTTTTCGCGGGCATCTGATACGGCGGCGCGTGCTTGCATCACGCGTTCTAGTGTTTGCTGTTCATATTCCATATGCTGTTTGCATGTTTCCACCAGCTTAGGGAGTTCGTCATGTCGCTGTTTAAGCAGTACATCAATATTTGACCAAGCACGGCTCACATTATGCTTGAGTCGTACCAAGTTGTTGTAAATGAATATGCCATACAAGATGACTAACGTAACAATAACAAGTAGGACTAACCAAAAAGGATCCATGGGCTCGACTCCATCAGCAGTGTATGACTTTACTATAGCCTAATCAGATGTCCATGAGGTAGACGATTAAGTTCTTTATCAAAAAAACACCTAAACCCAGCCCAAGTGCCAAGAAAAGGATAAATGTACCAAATTTACCCGCTTTCGATTTTTTAGCCAGGTCATAAATAATAAAAAAGATAAAGGCGGCAAATACGACTAAACCAATATTCAGAGCAATAGCTTCAAGTTCAGCTAAACGCATAGAGTTCCTCAAAATGTAAAATAGATGGTCATCTCTTAGGTTGATAGCCTTCTAACCAGGTTATAAACTCCTGAGCCGAAGTGGGTTTGCAGAAGTAATAGCCTTGCAGATACTCACAACCGAGTTGATATAAGAGCTCTCGTTGCTCTTGGGTTTCAACGCCTTCAGCTATTAAGCGAAGCTTTAGACTTCGGGCCATCGAAATAATCGCTTCAACCAGCAACGAGTCGTCGCTTTGGACTGTCATTTCACTGATAAATTCCCGATCTATCTTAAGCATATCAATCGGGAAGCGTTTAAGGTAGCTTAATGCAGAATATCCGGTTCCAAAATCATCTATCGCTAAATGTACGCCAAGATCACTGAAAGACTGAAGCCACCTAATGGTTTCATCACTATTGTCCAGGAGCATGCCCTCGGTAATTTCCAATACCAGTTCATTGGCTGGGAAGTGAGTGGTCGTTAAAATGGCGTCCAGTTGCTCGGCATCAAGTCCCAAGTCTCGTTGCTTTCCAGAGATATTTACCGATAGGTAAAGCTTTAATCCTCGTTGTCGCCACTCTGAAACCTGTGTACAAGCCGTTTTGAGTACCCACTCACCTATCGGACCAATGAGACCCGTGTCTTCCGCTAATGGAATAAACTGATCAGGTGGTATCATGCCGTAGGAAGGGTGTTTCCAGCGTAGCAAAGCTTCTACACCCGTGACCTTTCCAGTTCGCGCTTTCACCAGTGGCTGATAATAGACTTCCAATTGACCTTTATCGAGGGCTAGGCGAAGGTCTTGCTCAGTTTCCATCAACAGATTAGCTTGCTCTTGCAAACTTCCAGTAAAAAATTGAAAACGGTTTCTGCCCGTTTGTTTGGCTCGATACATGGCTAAATCGGCGTTTCTAAGCAGTGTATCAGGGTCATCTGACTCGCCCGGAAAGAGCGTTAAACCAATACTGGCACCAATCACTATCTCACGACCGGCTAGTGTAAAGGGTTGTGACAAGCGATCGATAATCTTTTCGGCAACCAGAGTTGCCGAGCGTTCGGTTTGTATGTTGTGAAGCAAAACAACAAATTCATCACCACCAAAACGAGCGACGGTGTCACTATCTCTCACACAGTCGGTCAAACGTTGCGACACCTGAATTAATAATTCATCGCCATACTCATGTCCCAGGGTATCGTTCACATATTTAAATCTATCAAGGTCGATAAACAAAATAGAGATAGTTTGTTTATCGCGTTCGGCGGTGTGAATGGCGACCTCTAGTCGATCCAGAAGCAAGTTACGATTGGGAAGTTGAGTCAGAGCATCATAATAAGCCTGATGACGAATATGCGCTTCAGCTTCTTTGCGATTGGTGATATCAGAGAATACTGAGACATACTCAGTCGGTTTACCCTCATCATCACATAAGGCCGAGATAGATAACCATTCAGGATAAACACTGCCGTTTTTGCGACGATTCCATATCTCTCCAGACCAATGGCCTGTTGTTTTCAATGCTTCCCAAAGGTTGTTATAGAAGAAGCGGTCATGTCGGCCAGAGCTGAGAATGCTTGGGTTTTTACCCTTCACTTCCTCTGCTGTATAGCCGGTGATGCGCTCAAAGGCATGGTTGACAACCTTAATCAGACCATGACTGTCGGCAATCATGATGGCTTCATTACTGGTTTCAAAGACGGCGGCGACCATCCGCAATTGTTCTTCAGCATTGAGTCGTTCAGTGATGTCTTCTTTGACGGCAATAAAGTGACTGATCTGTCCCGTATCATCTCTTAAAGGGGATATGGAGGTGGAATCCCAAAAAAGAGAGCCATCTTTTTTCCGATTTAAGAGTTGTCCTGACCAGGTTTTACCTTGTCGAAGTAGCTCCCACATCTCCTGAAATGTGGTGGCAGGCATATCGCCCGATTTCAGAATATTATTATTCTTACCTAAGAGTTCATCAGACGTATAGCCCGTCATTTCAGAAAGTTTCGGGTTAATATATTCGATGATACCTTCTGTATTGGTGATCATCACAGCAGTCGGACTTTGTTCTAGCGCTCGCCCAAGTTGTCTAAGGCGTATGTGGGCTTCTTGCGTTTCGGTAATATTAGTGCGAACACTGGCGATGCCGCCTTCTGCGGTAGGGTTATTGCTGGCTTGATACCAGTGCCCATCGGGCGTGTGCTCAATGTAGTTCTGTGTTGTGTCCAGCTCATGTGATATATCAACAGAGGTGGTAACACCTTGCTCCAGATTAAGCTGTTGCTGTTGATGCCAGCTTAATGAAGGAAGGTCTTTTAGCCATGGATAAAAGGCTTTCCAGCGCTGGTTAAACAGCAGTAAATTGCCATGTTGATCAAATAATGCAAAAGCCTCAGACAGGCTGTTGACCGCATCCTGTAAGCGTGTTCTGGCTTGTTCGGAACGCTCATTTAATTGTTGCAGGCGTTTAAACATACCGCCGATCAGAAGCATCAATAATATACTCAACAACAGCAGTGTTAAGGTGAATACTTCAGCATGCCGAGAGCGACTGTTGTAATGTGCTTGATAGTGGGTTTCCAACTGGCGCAGTAGGTCGCGAGTGTGGATGTTATTAAAACGATCACGATAACGATGTAAATTATTTAAATGATTTAAGTTTTGATTGGCTTGATGAGCAAACGCCGTAAGCGAGGTGTTGTCATCAATCAGTTGTTGTTGAAACAGTTCAATACTGGAAGCCAATTCTCTCAGCGTGACAGGGTCAGGGAAAAGGTGGTAACGAAACAGCTGACTCATCAATCGAGCCGCTTCATCGCGTTGTGGGTGGTTGTCCTCCCGAAGCTCTTGTACTAAATGGGGCATGTATAATAGCGCATTTCGTATTAAAGCCGCATAGAGTTTAATTTCTTCTGTGACCGCTTCTTTTTCCCGCTGGGCATCATAATAGGCTTGAAGTTTTTCAATCGATTGTGCATCAAGACCTTGGAAAAAGAGACTTTCATCGTCAGTCAGTTGGCGTAAAAGCTGGTTTACCGAACGCCGGAGTTGAACTTGTGTGTCGTATTGATTTTGAATACCGGTGGAAATCAGTAGCACTTGTTCGTCAAGCTTGGTATCCAACTCTCGT
>SLCQ01000197.1 GCA_007125745.1 Nitrincola sp. | reverse complement strand
GAAAAGCCAATTGCCGAAGGTCTGCATAGGTTAAAGCCGTGAGGCAGGATAAAGAACGGATTGCTGATTGAGATCAGTAATTGAAAATGAAAAATATAGATCGGGTACTGGTGGAAAACTTGTCGAAATTAGGTTTTTCTACAGGCTCGTTATATGCCAGAGAGTACAAAATCGACTGCCGCAGTAATGTCAGCGCGTTGTGAGGTCAGGTCATAGGCCTGAACACCGAGCTGTTTGCGATCTACACCTGCAATGTCTTGTGTCATTGCTGTGAAGCTTTCACCATCAAGAATGAATGTGGGATTGAGCCTCGATAGGCTTATCTGTGCAGCCATTTTTGAAGGTGTAAGCGGAATGACAATGGTTGTTCTCAGTTCACTTAATAAACCACTTTGTATATCCAGCAGGTAAGGGTATTGGGTGCGAGTAGCTGGGTTGGGGTTCTTATATGCGCAAAATTGACTCATCAGAACTTCCTGACACTGTCGCTGAACGTGCCGTTGGTTTCGACAAATTGGTTGTATGCTTGAATGGCATCGGCGTTCTCGCGTAGCCATTGAGCGCGCTGTTCAGTCCTTAATTGATCAGCCAGGGCATGCTCCAAAGTTGCAGATAGATTGATATTGAGACCTTTGGCTTTTTCAAGTAAGTCACTGTTTATACTGACATTGGTGGGTTTCTTTGGGGCTTGGGTATTGTATGCGTAATTCATGGCTGTTGCTCCGCATGTGTAATGTGCATAGTATATGCGCATACTCATTATTGGGCAAGGCATATAACAATCCGCAGTAATCGCTCCCGTTGGTCGCTGGGACAACCAAAACGCTGCGCTTATTTGGCCGCCCTTGTGCGCGGTGCTATAGCCCGTTAATTGACATTGCGTACGTATAGGCGTACGTTCTATGGATCGGAGGTGACCTATGACTACACTTAACGCTACAGAAGCCCGCACCAAGCTCAAAAGAATGCTCGAAAACTCACCTCATTAGGACTTAAGAGTAAAGCTCAAGAATTGTTGAAAATTATCGAGCAAGATCCCTATCAGAAACCGCCGCCCTATGAAAAGCTGATTGGTGATGTGGCTGGTGCATACTCCCGAAGAATAAATATCCAGTATCGGTTGGTGTACTAGGTACTAGAAGAGGAAAAAGCGGTTAAAGTTCTACGGCTGTGGACTCACTATGAATAAGAGCTATAACACCTATGAGCCCAAACCTTGTCAATAGGCATTAGTTTTTTATTGTTGGTAGCATCGAGCGCAGGATACGCATCGCGCAATCTGCTCTTGAAAGCTTAAAGTATTATAGATCATAAAGTTAGATTTTTTTTGGGTTGACTGGATAGTGTGAAAAGTACGTCCTGTACTTTTTCCTTCAGGCCAGCGAAAGCTGTCCAAATTCTTTCTTGAAGAATTTGTCATGTAAAGCGCGTGACCCAGAATAAAGTCGATTTTCGGACAGTTGATATTGATCAGGTTTGACAGTCTGGCTATCTGCATCAATTAAAGACCATGGATTCATCGAGTCTTTGTAATTTTTGTCAGTATAGCGCTAGTTAGAGCCAATAGCGCTAGTTAGAGCCATAGTACTAAGCTCTACTAATCAAATAAATCCTCAATGGCTGATCTTACGTTGTTAGGTCTTACAGCAGGCGGTGGAGGCCTTCTTGGTAGCGCATCTTCTGCAAAAATTTCGACAATTGCATTCGACGATTGGCTAGAAGTAATAAAGCCAGAGAAACGGTCAACTCTAGCTTCCACAACGGTTGATGGTCTAACTAAAGGGGCTGGTTCACTGTTACTTAGTGCAACGCCCATGAAGTCTATCCATATGGGAAGTGCGGCAGTACCACCATATTCATTCCGACCTAGATGAGATGGCTGATCAAATCCTAACCAAGTTGTTGCAACTATTTCAGAGTTATAGCCAGAAAACCATGCGTCACGCTGTCTATTAGTAGTTCCTGTTTTCCCAGCCAAATCATTTCTATTTAAGCTTAAAGCTCGACGCCCAGTGCCTTGACGAATAACATCTGCAAGAATATCTGTAATAATGTAGGCTGTTGAGTCTTTAATTATACGGAGCTCTTCTCTGTTAGTGTGATTTAGTGTGGTATTGGTTTGTTTGAATGATTCACCAGAGTTCTCAGGGATTTCCACTAAAATGTCATTGATGAAAACTGAATCGATAAACCAAGGTTGAACTTTATATCCTCCATTTGCGAGTGCCGCATAAGCAGTATTAACTTGCAATAAGGTTGCATCTCCAGCGCCGAGGGCTAAAGAAAGGGTAGCAGGTGTTCTTGAGGGCTCAAAGCCAAATTTTAGTATATGGTTGTATGCTTTTTTTACATCAAGATCTCTTAGAAGTCTAATTGATGCGAGGTTTTTAGATTTATATAATGCTTCTCGCAGTCTAATTGGGCCCTCAAATGTTCGATTATGATTTTCAGGGCGCCACAGTCCACCTAAACTAACGTCATACATGACGATCGGGGAGTCGTTGACAATGCTTGAAGCGGTGTAGCCGTTTTCAAGAGCCACAGCATATAAGAATGGTTTGAAAGTAGAGCCCGGTTGTCTCCAAGCTTGGGTAACCCTGTTAAAGTTGTTGTGGTTAAAGCTGAAGCCACCAGAAAGTGCAACTATCGCACCTGTCGTAGGTTCCATTGCAATTAAGCCACTTTGAACTCGAGGCAACTGAGTTAAGCGCCAAACAGGCCCTTGTCCTTCCTGCTTTTGAAAAACTCTAACAATATCACCCTTAGATAGAACGTCTGAGCTTCTTTGTGGTGCGGGGCCCATTGAGTTCACAGTTCTATATGCTCTAGCCCAGCGAATGCCATCCCACCCTAACTCTATGGTTGTGTTATCCCTTAAAAGTAGTGTTGCAGTTCTTTCGCTAAGCTCAATAACTAGTGCAGGATGCATGTTTCCAAACAACGGAAAGCTAGTCAGTTTGTTTAGTTTTTCTGAATCGCTAAGTTCCGAAATATCAATGTTATCTTCTGGTCCGTGATAGCCATGTCTTTCATGGTATGCTATTAATCCATTGCGAAGTGCTTGGTCGGCAGCGATTTGTTTTTTGCTGTCAATCGTAGTGATGACATTAAAGCCTTCAGTGTACGCATTTTCTCCGAAGGTGCGTACCATCTCACTGCGAACCATTTCGGCAACATAAAAAGCATGAAGCTCTATGTCAGCTGTATGGTACCGAGCAGTCTCTGGCTCACTTATGGCTTGCTCATATTCATCCTTGTCGATATAGCCTAGCAATAGCATTCTACTCAGTATCCAATTTCTTCTCTCAATAGATCTTTCTGGATTTCGTATAGGGTTGTTCGCTGAAGGCGCTTTCGGTAAGCCTGCGATGGTGGCTATTTCTGCTAGCGAAAGGTTGTTTATGTCCTTTCCGTAATAAATTTGAGAGGCTGCTTGAATACCATATGCTCGTTGCCCTAAGTATATTTTATTTACGTAAAGCTCAAATATTTCTTCTTTAGTAAAGTTTTGATCAATTTTCAGGGATAGAAGAATTTCATTAAATTTACGTTCGAATGTTCTATCGGGTGTCAGGAAGTAATTTTTAGCAACCTGCATCGTGATTGTGGATCCACCAGTTTGAATATCACCGCTAGTGACTAATTGAAATGCAGCTCGAGCAAGTCCCTTGAGGTCAATGCCAGAGTGTTCGTAGAAGCGGCTATCCTCTGCAGCCAAAATGGCGTGCTTCATTTGTAGTGGAATATCATCGTAGCTGATTGGGACTCTTCTTTGCTCACCGTATTCAGCAATTAATTTTCCATCGGCAGAAAAAATTCTCAGAGGTGTTTGTAACCTGATATCTCGCAATTCATCAGGGTCGGGTAGATTTGGGTTGTAATGGTAGATGGCAAAGGCTGCGGCCCCTGCAATGATTAGTATGAATATGACTAAAAGGGCTAATACAGTTTTGAAGAGAGATGAAACGCTAAGCATAAGAACCTTTTAGTTAAAAACGAGGATTATTCACGTGCAATTATATCTTTAATAGGCGTGGTGAGTATAGGTGTAGTAGACTATTTCGCGGTTCTAGGTATACTGTAATTCTACAAGTGAATAAAAGCATCTTTACAAGGAATGTAGCATGCTGAATTTCTTTATTAAACAGTCTGTTATATCAATTGGATTTGATATCGACTTGTACTCTGTTAATCTCGTTGCTCTTGCGTACCGGTCTGGCAGCATTCAACTTGTCTCTTTTAAGACGATAACTACGTTATCGCAGTCTAGTGCTAGCCAATGTGCAGGGCTTTGTTTAGAGCCTCTCTCCCAGTTTCTAAGAAAGCTACGCCAACAGTATCCTTCCAGTAGATTTGTTGGTAATGCCTCTATTCCAATGTCTTGCGTAATTCAAAAAAATATAAGTGTTAGCCACGAATACAATGATTGTGATATTGAGAAACAGGTTAAATCAGCAATATCTGAACATATAAGCTATCCATTAGAAGAGTTAGCAATAGACTTTATAAAATTTGAAGGTTCAAGTGATCAGCTGAATAACAACAATATTTGTATTGTTGCTTGTCGAAAAGAGATTGTTGAATCAAAGAGAGATCTTGTTATAGCTTCTGGAGTAAATTGCTGTGTAATTGATATAGACGTTTTGGCTATATATAGAACTTTAACTTTTGCTTACCCGTCTATAAGAAATAAAACTATTGCAATAGTGGATGTTAGCTCAATAGGGATAGTTTTTAATGTTATAGCAACTGAGATTTTGGTGCATACACATGAGGAGCTAATACGAGACATCTCTCTTTATGATGAAATAAATAACCAGTTTAACATCTCAAT
>SLCQ01000125.1 GCA_007125745.1 Nitrincola sp. | reverse complement strand
GGCGGTCTGCTCAGGATCCAGCGGCTTAGGTGGGATGCCTTCTAAGGCACGTTCTTCTACATGTTTACGGTAAGCTTCAAGCACGATATAGCCCTCATCTGTTGTCACTGCCGAACATCGGGAAATTACTGCCGATGTCGTCTCGAATTTTGTTATCGAATGGTGATTGGCGAAAAGGATTTTACCGGATAGGGCTTTCAAAGTTAAGTTTTGTTGACAATCTGTAGCTAATACTTTGTGTCAAGATTGCATTAAATTTGGTGCATGTAGAAGAGAATTAAAGACAACAAATTGACCGTAATCAACTAAACAGTGATCTGTCATTGCAAGCAAGAGAGCCACTGCGTATAAATAGTCAAACGCATTGTTGTGATAATGAGGCAGTAAAATGAATTCACTGACAATCCAGGCATCAACACCTGATAAATTTGCTGACAAATTACAAATCTGTTTTGAATTACAAAACAGTCGCTCTTTGATTTGCGAGAATGCTGATATCGATTTGGGTTTAAATTACACCTCTCGATATGTCAGTGCTGTACCTAAACACTTAAGGTCTCATATTCGTCGCATATATTTTGCGATACGTCGGGGTGAAAAGTCACGTTTAGTGGGCGCGATTATTGACTTGTTCCTTGTGTTAAGAGGCAGGGGCAAGGGATTGGTTAACCGTATCATAGATCAAGCTGAGCCCGTCTTGGATAAAAAAATGTTGTCTGACCTGCGCAAGTTTGCTGATACCTCAGATTTCCGTTTCATTACGAATCTGCCGTTACATTATTCCGTTTTGGTTAATGGTAGCTTATCAGTTTCGCCTCATTGCTTTAATCCCGCTTTGTTTGAAGAGCGTGCGTAAGGAATCGCCAGTGGCAAGTCATCAAAAAGATACGATTGGTTTGATAGGGTTTAACTCTTCAGAGAAAACCATGTTAGAACTGTTTTTTAATGGACGCCAACAAAAATGGTTTAAGATGGTTGATCCCTATAAAGCCAGTGCGTTGTTAGTGGATTTCTCTTCTGCTTCTGGTGAAATGGAATACCTGAAGTTTTTGCGCATGCGCCCAGAAGCGGAATCACTTCCTGGTATTGCATTGCTTCATAATGGTGATGCACCAGCGTCGTTTCTAACCATAAATAGACCGTTGACACTTAGCTCCTTAGCACAGACATTAGAGGTACTCAGTCAGCAAGTTAACCAACAGGATACGATGGATAGCCACACGACTCCTGATCGGCAAACGGTGTTTGCTGAATGGCAGGCGCGCAAGCAAGCGGGTGTTGAGGCTATGCAAAAGTGGAATAAAGGCAAACAGCTACATGATGATGGCAAACGACTATTTCCGTTAGATCGACACGGTGTTCAGGAAGTTATTTCTCAAGCACACCTCGTGATGGCGCATCGTAGAAAAGAGGTGTTGCCGGGGGAAGAATCTTTGGATCGAATTGAATCGAACGTAGAGTCCTCTGAATCTTATCAGGAAGCTTCAATGCAACGTGATGAGGTGTCAATAACGCCGTCAACCACTGAATCAAAAACATCAACTAAGTCCCCAGAAGAGAAAAAGTCTATACAGCAGGCTTATGATCGCTTGCATGACTATTGTGGACACCTGCCTGATCAAGACTTGAATGATCCTGCTGGTCTGCGACGAGTGCGGTTTGCGTTAGAACGTTGTCTTTTACCTTGGGTTGAACAGGCTGTTAAAGTAGGCCGTCAATCTCAGCAACCTCAGCAGGTTGTTGGCTTACCAGGCGTCTTAATATATTTACCATCAGTGGATAGTTTCTTCTGTGATTTAGATGAAGATTTGCTATTACATATGGCTAGAGCCAAGTTTAGCTTTGGTGAGTTGTCTTTGGCTGCGGTAGAGCCTTCTGAAGGTGTCACGCAAGAAACAGCGCGACATATTATCGCTGACAAGCTTGTGTGGAAACTTGCGTTATTGACCTCAAGAGGGCGTATTTCAGATGCGCTTGATCTGAATAAGCCTTTACAGCTGATTCGTAAGCCAGACTTTGATTATTTTGAAGCGATACCTCATGCGCGAACCTTGTCAGAACTTTGGTACAGTAAGCGTTTAAGCCCTGTAAACATGTTAAGCGAGTCAGCACTGCCTCAGAGGTATGTTTTTACTTTTTTAGTGGCAGCAGATGCTGTTGGATATTTTAACCCTTAGCAGCTATGGTCTGCGTCCCATCTGGAAGGAAATCGGAGCTCAATTGTGAACCAAGACCAAAAAGAAGTGACAGAGTTTTTTCAGGTGACGCCGAGTGGCTCTTATTATGCTACTTTAAGTCCAGAGATGGATGAGCGTCGTGCCCTGTTATTACAACTCCTTAGTGCCGATACACATGTTCCTTACTTTGCTGCGGTGTTACGTAAACTGACAGGAATGGAAGATAAAGAAGCGCAGGAGTTATTAAATTGGTTATTAGATAAAGGCTTTATTAAATTAACCGAGTCACCTGAACCAATCCCAACGGGTTCAATAGAACAGCTTTTGCCAGAATACCTTCCTCAGTTAGCCGAGGGTCGCGTGTTATTGGCTGATCAGCAAGGGTTTTGTTTAGGGCAAACGGGTTATGAGGATGATGAGGCTGAGGCACTTGCAGCGCTCTCTGCTGATATTGTGCTGATGCATGAAAGACATCATCGCCTTTTAAAAGAATACCTTGGGTTTAATAGTGTTTCATGGGGCTTACTGGATGCTGCCGGTCACAGTGAATTGGGCTTTTGGACGATTCACGTAGGTCACCAGAAATTCTTGTTAGTGTTAGAAGGGATGCCGACGTTGAATCGGCAGTCTTTCGTCGATCTACTTTCGGTGCTGATGCGCCGTTATCTAGATTATTAATGCAGTTACAAAACTAATTTCTATATTTGTGCAAATAGCGTAAAGGAGATAACGATGCGCTCAGAAATGCTTACTTCTATTCTAAATGATTTGAACAGTACTTCAGCTGAGATTGAAGCATCTGCAGTGATTTCTACGGATGGTCTAATGATAGATTCACTTCTACCTGCTTCAATGGATGAAGACAGTGTTGGTGCGATGAGTGCTGCAATGCTATCTCTGGGTGAGAGAACGGCTCAAGAATTGGCTCGTGGAGAGCTAGAGCAAGTTCTTGTCAAAGGTAAGTCAGGCTATATCTTGATGACACACGCTAATAAAGACTCAGTCTTAACGGTGGTTGCTAAAACTAACGCACGCCTGGGCTTAATCTTTTTAGATGTGAAGCGTGCAGCAGAAGCGATTGGCAAAATCCTGTAAATTTCAGCTTAGCGCCTCTTAATGCAGATGGAGGCGTTTTGTTGTTTGCTGGGAGTTGTAGTATGTCAGAAGACAAGAAAACCCCGACTCGTGAAGAGCGGATTCGCTATTTTGATGGTAGTGAAAGAGTTGCAACGATAGTGGATGAAGAGATTCCATATCCGGATGGCAAGCTTATTGTATCTCGAACCGATATCAAGGGCTTTATTACACATGCTAACCAAGCTTTTGTAGATATGTCAGGGTATACACGAGAAGAGTTGATTGGCGCCAATCACAACATTCTTAGACACCCCGATATGCCAGCAGTCGCTTTTAAAGGGTTGTGGGATACGGTTGAAAAGGGAGAAAAGTGGCAAGGGTTTGTTAAAAATTTGCGTAAAGATGGTACCTACTACTGGGTGAAGGCTACCGTTATTCCTAATATTCGTAATGGTCAGTTGATGGGCTATACATCGGTTAGACGCAAGCCTTCTCGAAGTAAAATACGTGAAAGTGAAGCACTTTACGCAACACTGATGTGATGGGAGTATAAATATGCCTTTAAATCTTACTGTCAGTCCTGACTTTGCTCCTGATCACATTTCTGGGTGGTTTTATTTTAACACTTTCTTACAGCGGCAACTGGGTATCCCCATTCATCTTGAGCTTTATGATAGTTTTGCTAAACAGCGGGAAGATATTCGACAAGGTAAAGTAGATCTTAGTTATGCTAATCCTTATGATGCATCTATGCTGGTGAGAGAGCTGGGCTTTAAGGCTTTAGCCAAGCCTAAGCAGAAAACTGATGAGACCGTCATTGCTGTTTCAGCTCATTCAGATATTACCGCCGTTGAAGAGCTTAAACCTGGATCAGTTTTAGCGACAACGGATGATCCTGATGTCCATACAATGGGTATGATTATGCTGGAATCTGCTGACTTGGATGAAAGCAATATTGAACTTAAAACCTTAAAAAACTATGTGCTTGTAGCTAAAAGTTTGTTAAAGGGGGAGGCAGATGTTGGCTTTTTCCTTAAACAAGGTTACGACGAGTTATCGCAATTGATCCGCAGTGAAATGAGACCTTTAGTCAGTAGTCAAATTGGTGTGATACACCATGTGTTGCTAGCAGGTCCGGCCTTTAATGAACACCAAGAGGCACTTTCACAAACCCTTCTGACGATGGTGGACGACCCAAAAGGGCAGGGTGTATTGAAAAATATGGGCTTAGTTGGCTGGGAAGCGATGAGTGAAGAAGATACAGAGTTTATGATTGACCTGATCGACACCTTGGTTGAGTAAGGCCTTTAAATAAACAGAGGTAGCAAATAAGCTGGAAATAAGGATTCCAGTTTATTGCTACTATAAAAACCCCTAATGGATGATGTATCCTTGTCAGTTCAATTTAGGTAACCGAAGTAGCAAGTTACCCACCTCTCTCGTTTTTGATCTAGTTAATGAGATTACATGGATACAGAACAGGTTAAAGAAAACGTCTTTGAACTCGCCGATGAGACTTTGTTGAATGGTCACTTCCCGCGCGTTGAGGAGTTAGCGGAAAAGCTAGACTGCTCAGCCGATGATATCAGTAGTTATCTTGTTCAGTGGCGTAATGAGCTTTCGCAACGAATCACTTTTGCTGACCGAGACTTAAGTCTTCCGGGTATGCCTGATACTTTGGCCCAGTCCTTTGTCAGAATCTGGCATCAAGCGGTTCAAGAGGCACATTCTCGTGTGGGACTGACCCGTCAAAAGGCTGATATCGGTGCGGAAGTTGAAAAGCGTAGCACTGATGAAGCTTTGCAAAAGTCTCAGCATCTTCAGCAAGAGCTTGAAGCGAGATATCGAGAGCAGACATTAAAGCTTGAAGATGGTCTGGAGCAAATCAAAGCGTTAAATGCGGAAATTACTGTTCTAAAAACCAACCTCTCCAGCGAAACTAACGCACGGAAAAAAGAAGAGGCGGCTCGAACATCTATCGAGCATGAGTTGGCTCAATTACGCAAAGCACATGAAGATGCTCGTCGCATGTTTGATCAACGTATCAAAGACGAGCAACGTCATATGCTTGAGACGTTAGCTAAAGAGGAAGTGGATACACGTTATTATCGAAATGCTCTCGAAAAAGCGCGAGAAGAGTCGGGTCGAAAAGAGTCGGATCTCACGCGTGAAATACATGACTTACAAGCGCGTATTGCGCGAAAAGATGTGAAGATCGAGACGCTTAAATCGCAAGTAAAAAGCCAAGAGACTGAGTTGCTTAAAATGCGCCAAGACAACGCCATCATGCAACGTGATATGACAAAGCTGAATAGCCAACTATTGGGTGAGCTGAATAAAACCAAACGGTTGGAAGCTAAAGTCAAAGAGCAACAAGAAGAGATGCGTCGCAGTAACCAGAAAAATATAACCTACACAAATGAAGCCGCTAAACGCGATAACTTGCTTCGAGCACAGTTGATGGAAAAGGAGGAGCTGTTGGTTCGAGCAGAAGCGAAGATTAATGCTCTCGAAAAACGTCTGATTCAAAGTGATGAGGAAATTAGGCGTCTAAACTCAAGGCTGTAATTCTATTGGCGAGAAATAGTGTTTTTTGATATTCTTAGAGGTTATATTAAAATAAATTTCTATAATTAGGTGGCGCTCAATGAAACTTCAGCAACTAAAATACATTTGGGAAGTGGCAAGGCATGACCTGAATGTGTCGGCGACTGCTCAAAGCTTGTACACCTCTCAACCAGGTATTAGCAAGCAAGTAAGGCTTTTAGAAGATGAGCTAGGTGTCGAAGTCTTTGCTCGAAGTGGTAAACACTTAACGCGAGTTACGCCTGCTGGCGCTGCCATCCTGCAAATTGCAGGAGAAATATTACAAAAAGTTGAGAGTATTCGCCAGGTCGCTCAAGAGCATAGCGATGAGCGAAAAGGGAGTCTTAGTTTAGCGACTACACATACACAAGCGCGCTACGCATTGCCTCCCACTATTCATCAATTTATCAAAATGTACCCTGATGTGTCCTTGCATATGCAACAGGGAACACCTATGCAAATTTCTGAAATGGCAGCTGATGGTGAGGTGGACTTTGCAATTGCCACTGAAGCCTTGGCCAATTTCCCTGATTTAATCATGATGCCCTGTTACCACTGGAATCGCTCCATCGTCGTTCCTAAGGACCACCCGTTAGCTCAGGTCAGTGAATTAACCTTAGAAGAGCTGGCGAAGCACCCAATTGTGACCTATGTGTTTGGTTTTACAGGTCGATCAAAGCTTGATGAGGCATTTATTGAAAAAGGGTTGGAGCCAAAGGTTGTTTTCACCGCTGTAGATTCGGATGTTATCAAAACCTATGTGCGCCTTGGGTTGGGTGTTGGCATCATTGCTACCATGGCAGTTGAACCTGAATTAGACCATGATCTCGTTGCCATTAATGCTTCACACCTCTTCGAACCTAGTACGACTCGAATAGGTTTTAGAAAAGGCACCTACTTGCGAACATACATGTATGACTTTATTCGCCTCTTTGCACCGCATTTGACCCCTGAAATGGTAGAGCGAGTTCAAGCCTGTGCCAATCGCCATGAGGTTGAAGAGATGTTTAAAGATATTGTGCTTCCAGAACACTAACGACCACCTTTTTTGGAGAACATGAATGGAACTTGCTTGTCTTGATCTTGAAGGCGTATTAATTCCAGAAATCTGGATCGCTTTTGCAGAAGAAACTGGAATTGAAGAGCTGAAGGCGACTACTCGAGACATTCCAGATTATGATCAGTTGATGCAACAACGATTACGTATCTTAGATCAGCACGGCCTTACTCTTCCACAAATTCAAGATACGATCAGTCGTTTGTCGCCCTTGGATGGCGCGGTAGAGTTTGTTGATTGGCTAAGAGAAAGATTTCAGCTCATTATTCTCTCAGATACATTTTATGAGTTTGCACAACCGCTGATGCGCCAATTAGGCTTTCCCACCTTACTTTGTCATCGATTAGAGGTAGACGCTTCAGGTCGCATTGTCGGATATACCTTAAGACAGCGAGATCCTAAACGTCAATCTGTTCGCGCACTGCAATTGCTTAACTATCGTGTTATTGCTGCAGGTGACTCCTATAACGATACGACTATGCTAACTCAGGCCGAAGCAGGAATACTGTTTCATGCTCCTGATAATGTGATTCGGGAGTTTCCTCAGTTTCCAGCCGTTCATAGCTATGCAGATTTAAAGAAAGCATTTTTAGCGGCTAGTAACCGAGAGCTTTCTTTGTAACATGTCAGCTGACAGATTTAGACTTTAAATCTGTCAGCTAATTGATGTAATGCAGTTGCGATCTCTTTTAGTTGATCTGCTTTAGCTACTGTCACTTGTGTTTGATCGGTGAGCTGGTCGGCTAACACCTTAATTTGTTCAGTATTACTGCTAATCTCAGTGGTCACTGCATTTTGCTCTTCAACGGCACTGGCTATTTGGATAGCCATATCGCTTATGGTGCTACTCGCTTCATCTATCTGCTTGAGTTGCTGTTCAGCCTTTTCAGCGCTTTCAACATTGATTGAGGCTTGAGATTGGCTTTGCTCCATTAAATCTACAGCCGTTTGGGTAGAGCCTTGAAGCTCTTCAATCATTTGGCGAATATCTTCTGTCGCTTGGTGGCTTCTTTGCGATAAGCTTCTGACTTCATCTGCAACGACTGCAAAGCCTCTTCCTTGGTCGCCTGCTCTTGCCGCTTCTATAGCTGCGTTGAGTGCAAGCAGGTTTGTTTGTTCTGCAATGCTCTGAATGTTGTCCAAAATACTTGTAATACTGTGTACATGGCGCTCAACTTGATTGATCGCTTCAGTACTTCGACTAATCTGGTCTGTTAATGAAAGGGTTTCAATGCGATTACTTTCTACGACAGATAGACCTAGTTGTGTTGACTCCGAAGCATGCTTGGCTAATGTCGCAGTTTGCTCAGCGTTTTGAGCAATTTCTGATGTGGCTGAAGACATTTCTTGAGCGGCTGCTGCCAGTTGGGTTAACTCGTTTTTTTGACGGCTTAGTTGTTGGGTAGTGGTATGAACATCATCGACACTGCGCGCCGCTGCATCGTTAACATCATTGGTTAAGCGAATCATTTCACTGATAGTGGATTGAAGTTGTGATACGAAGTGGTTGAATGAGAGGCTCATTCGTCCAAACTCATCAGTACTTTCAACTTTAAGGCGATGCGTTAAGTCTCCTTCTCCTTGAGAGACATCTTCTAATGCGATGGCTAACTTCTTCAAAGGTTTCGTTTGGAAGCTGACGAGCAGATAGAGCAATGCTGTGGCTAAGACTAGTATTAAAATGCTGAGTGCTGAGAGCGTCCAAGTGAGTTCTGTTAATGATGAAAGCGCATCACTTTGTTTAACCAGTAACAAAAATGTCCAATCAGCACTTGCAATGTAGGTTGAAGAAACCAACCAGATTTCATTGTTGTAACTGACCTCGGTGACTTGACCTCGCTCAGGAATCATAAAGTTAGGTAAGAATTGCTGAATGTTTTGCTCTATTCGGCTTTGATCAGGGTGCGCAATAATAGTGTTATTACCATCCAGCATCCATAACTGTGTAGACCAGCGGGATTCTATGTTCAGCAACTCTTCAATAATGGCGGAAATACTAATGTCTCCTGCAACCACGCCACGGTTGGTGTTACTCAAAGGTGCCGCAAGAGAAATAATCGTCTCACCGGTGCCTGCATCAGAGTAGGGTGGTGTGACTACTAGACTATTTTCCTGTAGTGCTTGCTGATACCAAGGCCGTGTTCGAGGATCATAATCAGAAGGAAGATCTGCAGCAGGTTGCGATTGCCACATTTCACCACGTGAGGTTCCGGTATAGACAAGATCAAAATTACCCGCTTCACGAACATAGGTTAATAATTCTTCAGCCTCAGTTTGTTGATAGGGTAATTTGATGCTGAGGCTGGCGATGAGATCTGATTTTGCATCAAGCCATCCAGATGCATAGGTTTCTGCATTTCTTAGGGTGTTATTGATCTCACTTTGCACTGCTTGAGAGATTTCGCTGTTCAATAATCGGTAGGATAGTAGACTTAATGTTACCAGTGTTAGGATCAGCAACGCTAACACTGAACATAAGAGTTTGAATTGAAAACTAAGCTTCATGGTATTGCCTCTATGGCTTGCGGCAACCCACTGCCTATTAACCTTCCTGGATTGAGTCTATGGTTAAGAGTGAGGGCGTATACTATCAGTTTATTATACTTAAGTATTAGCCTGTTCGCTGTTTTTTATTAAAAGTCATCAGCTAATATGGCTAGATTAGATGCCTGTTAATCTTAATCTATAGTTGCTTCAAGAGCTTTAAGCAAGTTATTCACCTTGCTGAAGGTTTCTGCATATTCATCATCAGCACTCGAATCAGCAACAATGCCTCCGCCCGCCCAGCAATATATCTGCTGATTGTGACAAATCAATGTACGTATCGTAATACTACTATCCATTTGGCCACAGCTACTGATATAAGCGATTGAACCGCAATAAACCGAGCGACGATGAGGTTCTAGCTCATCTATGATCTCCATTGCACGAATTTTCGGCGCTCCAGTAATTGAGCCGCCAGGAAAACAGGCACGGAGTAAATCAAGTGGAGAATGTTTCTTGTCTAGCTTTCCAGTAACACTACTGACTAAGTGGTGGACATTGGGGTAGGTTTCTAACTTGAATAACTCAGGAACCTTAACGCTACCCGGTTCGCAAACCTTACTGATATCGTTACGAAGTAGGTCAACAATCATCACATTCTCAGCACGATCTTTTTCCGAAGCAAGTAGTGCTTTTGCATTGAATTGGTCTTCATCGATCTTCTCACTGCGTGGCCTTGTCCCCTTAATGGGTCGAGTTTCCACATTGCCTTCAGCATCACTAAACAGAAAACGTTCAGGAGATAAGGAAAGTATGGCATCGCTGTCAAGGTCCATATAAGCGGCAAACGGGGTTGGTGCTACCCGCTTAAGGAGTTGCCATGCATGCCAAGGATCGCCGGTATAGCTTGTTGAAAAGCGTTGTGCAAAGTTTATTTGATAGCAATCTCCTGCCTCGATGTAGTGATGAATCTTGTTAATGGCAAGCTTATATTCTTCGGCAGAAAGGTTGCTTGTAAAGGGACTGGCCAGTTGAAATGAAGAGGCGTCATGATGAGGTTGTTCATCCTGAAGCCTATCAAGAATATCTTGAAACTGTTGCACCGTCTTTGGATCAGCCAGAGGGTGAACGACTAACCAGCTTTGTTGTGTGTGATGATCAATGACTACCGCTTGAAGGTAAAGGCCGACATGTAGATCAGGTAGAGCGATATCCGCCGATGCTTGATTTGGAATGCGTTCAAAGTGTCTGCCAAGGTCGTAACTAAAATACCCTATCATTCCACCTTTAAATGGAATCTCTTCTACTGCATCAATATGAATAGCGTCAAGCCAAGACGTTAAGAGATCCAGTGGGAGTTGTTGAGAGGTTTGCCATGTGGTCTGGTTGTGCTCTTTGTAAACCAAGCCCTCTGGTTTGAGCTGAGCAAGTTTTGCCGGTGCTGCGCTGATAATGTCATAACGACCAAACTGACTGTAAGGGTAGCAACTGTCTAAAATGACCGCTTGTCCTAAACAGCGCAACCTTTCGAATAGATGGCTAGCATCCAGTGTGTAGGGTAGAGGATAATAGCGAACCACTGTCAACACCAACTGAAAAGTGAATAGTTTACCTATGCATGAACTTTCTGGCGAGCCTAAGAGCGACACATTCATCGTTAAGTCAGTATTTACGGAGATAAAAAAGCCGCTAGGAAACCGCTATACTTTTGTCTAGTGTAGACAAGTTTTAATAAATTCTTGGTTGACTGGATGATTTTGCCTATGTAAGGTTGGATTTAATAAATATTGTCGACAATCTTAAAGGCGTAACATGTCAGACAAAGATAAAATTCTGCCTCTCGAACCGATTACCCGCACACTGGCTGACCGCGTGTGTCAACAGATCGTCACGGCAATCGTGAAGGGCGAATTACCCGCAGGTTATAAAATTAGCGAGCCAGAGCTTGCGCGTATCTACGGCATTAGTCGGGGTCCTCTGCGTGAGGCGATTCGTCGTCTTGAAGGATTGCGCTTGATTGAGCGTAAAGCGCATGTAGGCGCTCGTGTCGTGAAATTAAGTGCACATGAATTGATCGAAATTTATCATGTGCGCGAAGCATTAGAAGGCATGGCATGCCGATTGGCAGCCAATAATATGAGTGATCAAGAGGTCGCTTCTATCAAAGATCTCCTCGACCAGCATGAGCAATCTGTGGAAGAGGAGGAGTGGAGTTCATACTTTCAAAAAGAAGGTGATCTTGACTTTCATTACCGCATAGTACAAGGCAGCAAAAACGCCAAATTATTGGAATTGTTAGGTGCTGACCTCTATCACTTGGTACGTATGTACCGTTATCAATTCAGTGTTTCCAGCTCTCGCCCGAAACGTGCCCTTAAAGAGCATCGACAAATTATCGATGCTATTGATGCGCGTGATCCTGAGTTAGCTGAGTTACTGATGCGCCGCCATATCAGTGCCGCACGTCGTAATATTGAAAACAAACTGAATCAAATGACTCAAACCAAAGGGGAACAAAATGGCTAATCAACTGACTGCCGGCGCACGCTTCCGTAAAGCCCTGCAAGAAAACAACCCACTCCAAATCGTCGGTACTATCAATGCCTACCATGCCATGATGGCAACGCGTGTTGGTCATCAAGCTATTTACCTCTCCGGTGGCGGTGTTGCTAACGCGTCATACGGTCTACCCGATTTAGGCATGACGAGCATGAACGATGTATTAGAAGATGTTCGTCGTATCACGAGTGCTGTAGAGACACCTTTGCTGGTCGATATCGATACTGGCTGGGGTGGTGCATTTAATATGGCACGGGCTGTAAAAGAGATGATTAAAGCTGGTGCGGCTGCTGTTCATTTAGAAGATCAGGTTCAGCAAAAGCGTTGTGGGCACCGTCCAAATAAAGAGATCGTTTCTCTGCAAGAGATGGTAGATCGTGTTAAAGCTGCTGTGGATGCTAAAACCGATGATGACTTCTTTATCATTGCTCGCACCGATGCATTCCAGATGGAAGGCCTGAATGCGGCTGTTGAGCGTGCTCAAGCCTGTTTAGAAGCGGGTGCCGACGGTATCTTCGCAGAAGCGGTTCATACCTTAGAAGACTATAAAGCCTTCGCTGATGGCATTAATGGTGCTCACTTGCTCGCAAACATTACTGAATTTGGTGCTACACCGTTATTTAATAAACAAGAGCTTGCTGAAAACGGTGCATCCATGGTGCTTTATCCTTTATCTGCATTCCGTGCAGCCAACAAAGCGGCGTTGAATGTATTCCAACACCTGTTAGACGATGGTGATCAGAAAGCGGTTGTCGACACCATGCAAACACGTATGGAGCTATACGATTTCTTGAACTACCACGATTTTGAGCAGAAATTAGACCAGTTGTTTGCTCAAGGTAAAAATAAGTAACCTGTTTTTAGAGGAGTCAATCATGTCCGAGAATAATTCCACGCTACCCAAGCCGAAGAAGTCCGTGGCTCTGTCTGGCACCGCTGCAGGTAATACGGCGCTGTGTACGGTTGGTCGTAACGGTAACGAACTTCATTATCGTGGTTACAACATTTTAGACCTAGCAGAATCATGTGAGTTTGAAGAAGTTGCCTATCTGCTAGTGCATGGAAAATTGCCAACTCAAGCGGAACTGAATGCTTATAAAACTAAGCTGAAGTCTTTGCGTGGTCTGCCAGCAGCGGTTAAAACGGCCCTTGAGCAGTTACCGCCCTCTGCACATCCGATGGATGTTATGCGTACGGGTGTTTCAGTATTGGGGTGTGTAAAGCCGGAGAAAGATGATCATAACCATCCCGGTGCACGTGACATTGCAGACAAGTTGATGGCATGTCAGGGGTCTATGTTACTGTACTGGTATCACTATGCATACAACGGTAAGCGTATTGAATTAGAAACCGATGATGATTCGATTGGTGGCCACTTCTTACATCTATTGCATGGTGAGAAGCCAAGTGAGTCTTGGGTACGTGCAATGCATACCTCATTAATTCTGTATGCTGAGCATGAATTTAATGCATCGACCTTTACCAGTCGTGTGATTGCTGGTACAGGCTCTGATTTCTACAGCTGTATCGCGGGTGCCATTGGTGCATTGCGTGGACCCAAGCATGGTGGTGCTAACGAAGAAGCGTTTGAAATTCAGAAGCGTTATGACAATCCAGATCAAGCAGAGGCGGATATTCGTGAACGTGTGGGCCGTAAAGAGGTGATCATCGGTTTTGGCCACCCTGTTTACACGGTATCAGACCCACGCAACGAAGTGATCAAGCGTGTGGCGAAGCAACTATCAGAAGAGCAGGGTAATACCAAGATGTACGACATTGCTGAGCGTTTAGAGTCAGTAATGTGGGATCTGAAAAAGATGTTCCCGAACCTTGATTGGTTCTCAGCAGTGAGCTATCACATGATGGGTGTACCGACAGATATGTTCACACCTCTGTTTGTGATTTCACGCACATCAGGCTGGAGTGCCCACGTCATTGAGCAACGCATCGATGGCAAGATCATCCGCCCAAGCGCGAACTATGTGGGTGAAGAGTGCCGTCCAACACCATCCATTGCTCAGCGCAGCTAAACCCATAATGGGAGTGTGGTTGTGTAGTTAATCACAGCTCTCTCCCCAAGTTAGACTACATAAGTTAAGTAGCCAACCTTTTTAACGGTGAGCCACCATGAATACAGAATACCGCAAGCCGCTTCCTGGCACGACCTTAGATTACTATGATACACGTGCCGCCGTCGAAGCGATTCAACCCGGTTCATATGACACCCTGCCTTATACCTCTCGTGTGTTAGCTGAGCAGTTGGTACGTCGTTGCGAACCAGAAGATTTAACGGCTTCTCTCAAGCAGTTGATTGAACGTAAACAAGAGTTGGATTTTCCTTGGTACCCAGCGCGTGTCGTCTGCCACGACATTTTAGGTCAAACCGCTTTGGTTGACCTGGCTGGACTGCGCGATGCGATTGCTGAAAAAGGGGGAGATCCTGCAAAAGTTAACCCTGTCGTTCCCACGCAGTTAATTGTTGATCACTCATTAGCAGTTGAAGCACCGGGTTTTGATCCTGATGCGTTTGAGAAAAACCGTGCGATTGAAGATCGCCGTAATGAAGACCGTTTTCATTTTATCGACTGGACCAAGACCGCTTTTAAAAACGTTGATGTGATTCCAGCTGGTAACGGCATTATGCACCAGATCAACCTGGAGAAAATGTCTCCCGTCATACAGGCCCGTGATGGCGTCGCATTCCCTGATACCTGTGTTGGTACCGACTCTCATACTCCGCACGTGGATGCGTTAGGTGTTATTGCGATAGGTGTCGGTGGTCTAGAGGCTGAAACGGTTATGCTAGGTCTGCCATCAATGATGCGCCTACCTGATATTGTCGGTGTGGAGCTAGTAGGGAAGCGTCAACCGGGTATTACCGCAACCGATATCGTTCTAGCCTTGACTGAGTTCTTGCGTAAAGAGCGTGTTGTAGGTGCTTACCTTGAGTTCTTCGGCGAAGGCGCCTCTAGCCTCTCTATCGGTGACCGTGCAACCATCTCTAACATGACCCCAGAGTATGGTGCCACAGCCGCCATGTTCTACATCGATGAACAAACGATCGATTACTTGAAGTTGACTGGTCGTGAGTCTGAGCAGGTAGAGCTGGTTGAAAACTATGCCAAAACCACAGGATTGTGGGCTGATAGCCTGGCTAAAGCAGAATACCCACGTGTATTGAAGTTTGATCTCTCTAGTGTAACTCGCACCATGGCAGGGCCTTCTAACCCTCATGCGCGCGTAGCAACTTCAGAGCTGGCGGCTAAGGGTATCGCTGGTAACCTAGAAGCGGCACGTGCTGAAGAAGCTCAAGGTTTAATGCCCGATGGTGCGGTCATTATTGCGGCTATCACCTCCTGTACTAATACCTCGAACCCACGTAACGTGGTCGCAGCGGGTCTATTAGCTAAGAAAGCTAACGAGCTCGGTTTAGTGCGTAAACCCTGGGTGAAATCATCTTTTGCACCTGGATCTAAAGTCGCACGTTTATACCTGGAAGAAGCTGGATTGCTACCTGAGCTAGAGAAACTAGGTTTCGGTATCGTGGCGTATGCATGTACTACCTGTAATGGTATGTCAGGTGCGCTAGATCCAAAGATTCAGCAAGAAATCATCGACCGCGACCTTTACGCTACAGCCGTGCTATCGGGTAACCGTAACTTCGACGGTCGTATCCATCCTTATGCGAAACAAGCCTTCTTGGCATCGCCGCCACTTGTCGTGGCTTATGCCATTGCGGGTACAGTTCGTTTCGATATTGAAACGGATGTGTTGGGAACCGATAAAGAAGGCAACCCAATTACGCTTAAAGACTTGTGGCCAAGTGATGAAGAGATCGATGCGATTGTTGCTTCCAGTGTGAAGCCAGAACAGTTCAAAGAGATCTATATCCCGATGTTTGATCTGGATCGCGGAGAAGAGGCGAAGAGCCCACTTTACGACTGGCGTCCTATGTCTACCTATATCCGTCGTCCTCCATACTGGGAAGGCGCCTTGGCAGGCGAGCGCACCATGAAAGGCATGCGTCCCCTTGCGATACTGCCGGATAACATCACCACCGACCATTTATCGCCTTCTAACGCGATCATGATGGACAGTGCGGCGGGTGAATACCTGCACAAGATGGGCGTTCCGGAAGAAGACTTTAACTCCTACGCGACTCACCGTGGCGATCACTTAACCGCACAACGCGCTACCTTCGCTAACCCGAAACTGATCAATGAAATGGCAGTTGTCGATGGCCAAGTGAAGCAAGGCTCGTTGGCACGTGTTGAACCAGAAGGCCAAGTGATGCGCATGTGGGAAGCGATCGAAACCTACATGAATCGCAAACAAAACCTCATCATCGTTGCTGGTGCTGACTACGGTCAAGGCTCATCACGTGACTGGGCGGCTAAAGGTGTTCGTTTAGCCGGTGTTGAAGTTATCGCGGCTGAAGGTTTTGAGCGTATTCACCGTACCAATCTAATCGGCATGGGCGTACTGCCACTTCAGTT
>SLCQ01000175.1 GCA_007125745.1 Nitrincola sp. | reverse complement strand
TTCTGCTGGGACTGATACTCCTGCTCAGCGGTTGTGTGAGTATGCCTTTTGTCGATACACCCTCAAGAAACTATTAAAGGGGCTGGGTAAATCTGGAAGAGGAACAGTTTTATGTCAGAGGTTGTCGAGAAACTGAGCCTAGGCCTATTGCCCAAACACCACGACAATTAGAGCGTTTGTACAAACAGCGGCAGGTCAGTGGTCCGCTATATGTTGAATGGATAGGTGAACCAAGTTTACCTCATGAGGCTGTGCAAATTTCGCAACTGCGCTATGTTACTGTTGACCCTGCCGCTTGTCAGACACCGTTAAATGGCACATTAATGCAAGTGCAAGGAGGTCGACCTGACTGGCAATTGAGTATCACAGATAGCTATCTTCGTGTTTTTTTGCCTCAACAGCGTAGAACACTTGTTTTTCCTGCCGGCTCTGTTATACGTCAAGGCGCGGACTGGTGGTGGGAAAGCAATATAGAGGGACACAATCGTAAGCACCGTTTGTCGTTACGCATTCAACCATCACCCTGTCAGAGTGATGATGCCTGGTACGGCTTAACGGCAGTAATGACCTTGGATGGTCGTGAATACGAGGGTTGTGCAAAACGGGGGAACCTGGCACGTTTAGATCTGTTTACCGAGTACCGTTTGCCTGAAGAGATAGCGACGCGCGACATTCGCTTGAAGCTTAAGCCTGATGGCAGTGCGTTGCTTAGTGAAGATTACTTAAATCAACAGCCAGCACTGGTTAGCCGGGGAGCATGGCAACAACTGACAGGAGGTCGTTTATTGATCAGCCTAGATGACCCGGATCCTAAGCTCAACCAAGAAGCATTGATGTTTGTTTTAACAGAACAGGGATTAAGTTTACCGGGCTTTCATCCCCGCTATGGTCATCGGGGTTTGCAATTGGAACCTAGTGGCTCTTCCATGCCATGGGCAACTGGGCGCTTGCTAGTTCCCTAACATAGAAGCTTAGTGCTTACGAGTAATCTTGATCGGGGTTAGCAATCGGTACACTCAATGCGTCAACAGGTGAGGGCTCAATACCAATCATTTCGTTGTAAGGACTTTGATGCTCAAGAAATGTGTCGGACACATTAAGTCCTTTGAAGGGCTTTTTCGCTTCTAATTGACTTCTAAAGCTTAAGGGTTTTCCAGATGAGTCACAGACGATCAGTCTGGCGCCTTCCATATCTAAAACATTTACAAGGTAATGTTCGCATTCAAACGATTGCACTATCAGGGTGTTGAACTCAACTTGACCCTGCTGGAGTTGTTGTAAGGTCACTTTCATTAGTCATTATCTCTAATCAACATAACAAAATTACTACGCATATTGCATGCGATTAGATCAACTTAATAAACACTTTTTGGCTTCATTGATCCGCGCAGCTAACCAAGTGCTTCCTCCACGATCAGGGTGCATTTTTTGCATTAAACGACGATGAGCTTGAATAATTTCATCGCGTGTAGCACCCGGAGATATCCCTAAAATCTCATAAGCCTCTTCTCGTGTCAGTTCGCCTGAGCCTTCGGGACTGGCGTTATCAGTCGAACCTGTGTCATCGGCACGCCAGCTTTCTCCAAAGCGTTTATCCAAGTATGTCTCTAACAAGCGTGCAGAATCACCATCTTGATGGCGACAATAGTTGAGCAGGCGAATAAATTCTGACTCACTTAAATCACTCAGGGCACGACCTTGCATTTCGCCTTGAAGAACTAGGCCATCCATCACACCAGTGTCATGATCCAACGTCATTTCCAACAGGGCGGTAGTGACTTTCGATCGGTTGCCACCTGATTGCTGACTGGAGCTTCCAGTTCGCTGTGAGCTACTACCTCCCTTCAAAATACGTGATAATGGAAGCAGTCTTAGAATCAAAGGTAAAAAACGTTGGATAAAGGGCAGGGCCAGCGCAAGTAAAGCGCCGAGCATATGGATGCGACCGCTTAAACTCAACAGCACCAGCACCAGTATCCCCATTACCAACACCAGTTTAGCAAAGGCGATGCCCTTTTGGTTTTGTGGTTGTGATTTGAACCAAAGCACACCCAGTAAACCAATAATACCTAACACGATGAGTCCAAATGGGTTCACGTTAATTCCTACCTGGTAAGCTGTTGAGTGAGGCGTTTGATATGCTGACCTTGTGATGAGGAAAAATGTTCCAAGGCTTTACGTCCTCCACTGGCATAGACCGCAACTGCAGCTAAAAGGTCTCTTAGGACGCTGGGGCTATTACTGTCAAAAGGTGTGTAAGCACCCCCTGAGAGTTTACAGATCTGCCGAAATACCTGTTCTGCCGCACTATCTCTCCCTTCGTGAAAAATAAACACCGGAGTGTTCAGCATGCCCAATTCACCTGCCTTTTGGCACAAGTGATCTACCTCTTCTTCACAACAGTCCACGACGAGAATCACCGCTCTGACTGGGCGATCACGTGTTTCTTTAATGGCTTGGTTGAGCACCTTACGAATTTGCGTATGTCCCCCTAAACAGGAAACGCCATTCATCTGTCGCAAAAGTTCATGAGTGTCATTAATCCATGTTGAGGCATGAAATTCACCAAAACCACGGTAGTAACACAGTTGAACACTGAGTCCTCCGAGCTCTTTGGTGGCTAAAAAGAGCTCGCTTTGTAACTGACACGCTTGATCCCAGGATGTTTGGCGACTTGCCGTTGCATCTAGAGCAAAAAGTAAGCGCCCGCCAGCTGTGTGGACTTGCGGCAAGCGGTTAACCTGCTTAATAAACAGGTCAATCGCTTGAGCATCGGACTTTTTTTGTAGGTCTTTATCAGCCATTCAGTATCCTAATTAGCGTATCCGCATACCGGGTACAGCACCTTGATTGGGTTCAAGAATATAGATCTCTTTACCACCTGGCCCTGCGGCAAGCACCATTCCCTCGGAAACACCAAATTTCATTTTTCTAGGTGCCAGGTTGGCGACCATAACCGTTAATTTTCCCTCAAGTTGTTCAGGTGAGTAAGCCGACTTGATACCGGCAAATACGTTACGCTTATCGCCTCCCAGATCGAGCGTCAATCTTAACAGCTTATCAGCACCTTCAACTGTTTCTGCTTTTGCGATACGTACAACACGAAGATCCAGTTTTGCAAAATCATCAAAGTTAATGGTTTCGGCAATTGGTTCTTTGTCAAGTTCCGTGGTTTTCGGTGATTGTGATGTCGTTGCTTGGGCTTCCAGTAAGTCTTGTTTAGAATCTTCAATCACCTTCTCGATCATTTCGGGATCTACGCGTTGCATTAACGGCTTAAATTTGTTGATACGATGATCGAGTAATGGCTCTTGGATTGCATCCCAGTTGAACCCTTCAATATTCAGAAAATCTGCCGCTTGTTCTGCAACAGCAGGTAATACAGGTGCTAGATAACTGATGATGACACGGAAAAGGTTGATACCTAAAGTGCAAGCCGCTTGTACTTCTGCTTCTTTACCTTCTTGTTTTGCCAGAACCCAGGGTTCAGCGTGATCGATATATTGATTTGCTTTATCAGCTAAGTGCATGATTTCACGCATGGCTTTAGCATATTCTCGTGATTCATATGCATGAGCAATGGTGTCACTCAGGTCGATAGCTTGCTGATAAAGCGCAGGATCAGCAAGCTGACTGTCTAATTGACCATCAAACTTTTTACTGATAAACCCGGCACAGCGGCTGGCAATGTTAACCACCTTATTGACTAGGTCAGCATTGACGCGCATCCGGAAGTCATCAAGGCTTAAGTCGATATCATCGATACCTGAGCCAAGTTTTGCGGCGAAGTAATAACGCAAATATTCAGGACGCAAGTGTTTTAGATAGGTTTCTGCCATGATAAAGGTGCCGCGTGACTTGGACATTTTTTGTCCATTGACGGTTAAAAAGCCGTGGCAAAAAACGCCTGTTGGTGTGCGGAATCCTGCTCCTTTAAGCATGGCCGGCCAGAATAGGGTGTGGAAATAAGCGATATCCTTGCCGATGAAATGATAGAGTTCGGCAGTTGAGTCGGGTGACCAGTACTCATCAAAGTTAACATCGTTTTGCTCACACCAATGGTGGAAGCTTGCCATATAGCCGATAGGAGCATCTAGCCAAACATAAAAGTACTTGCCTTCTTCACCCGGAATTTCAAACCCCCAGTAGGGAGCATCGCGTGAGATATCCCACTGCTGTAATCCAGCATCAAACCATTCTTGTAATTTGTGTGTCATTTGTTGCTGTACATGACCATCAACCCAGATGCGCAGGAAGTCTTCAAAATCTCCCAATTTAAAAAAGAAATGCTCCGACTCTTTTTCGATAGGCTTAGCGCCTGAAATGGCAGAATAAGCATTTTTAAGTTCGATTGGGCTGTAGGTAGCCCCGCAGGCTTCACATGAGTCTCCGTATTGATCTTTTGCGCCACACTTAGGACAGTCTCCTTTAATAAAGCGGTCCGGCAGAAACATCTCTTTTTCAGGATCGTATGCCTGCGTAATCGTGCGTCTGGCAATATGGCCTGCATCTCTTAAGCGTTCATAGATTAAAGATGCATAATGACGGTTTTCATCTGAGTGGGTGGAATGGTAGTTATCAAAATTAACCATGAACCCTGCAAAATCTCGTTGATGTTCTATACTCACTTTGCTTACCAGTGCTTCAGGTGTCAGGCCTAATTGGTCAGCCTTCAGCATAATGGGCGTGCCGTGAGCATCATCGGCGCACACGTATATGCAGTGATTGCCGCGTTGACGTTGGAATCTTGCCCATATATCCGTTTGGATATATTCAACCATATGGCCCAGGTGAATAGGGCCGTTAGCATAGGGGAGTGCACTGGTAATTAAGATCTTACGAGAATTAGCAGTCAT
>SLCQ01000022.1 GCA_007125745.1 Nitrincola sp. | reverse complement strand
TATTCATGGGCGGCATAAACACGTGTTTCATCAGGTAAACTGGCAAAGTAATCCATTGCCTGTTGCATCTGCTCGGCGGTGCCTTCAAAAAGTCGACCACATCCAGCCATAAACAGCGTATCACCACAGAATAAAATATGCTCATCTGAAGCAAAAAAACTGATGTGGTCAAGGGTGTGACCAGGAACGGCTCTTACCTCAAACCCTGTGTTAAGAAGGTAGATTAGGTCACCATCCGTCAAAGGTTGAGTGATGCCTTCAAATGGTGAGTTGGCAGGCCCATAAATTGGACAGTAATCATTCTGCTGCTGAAGCGTAACCGCGCCTCCAGTATGATCCGCATGGTGATGTGTAATCACAATGGCAGAAAGCTTCTGTTCATGCTCATTTAGCCACTGCTGAACAACATCTGCCGTGCCAGGGTCAATGATGACAGCGCCTAACTCGGGAGCGTCAGGATCATACATAGCCCAAATATAGTTATCATTAAAAGCAGGGATTGGGGTCAGATTCAGCATTTTTTTGCTCCATCAACGAAACTTTAGTCCACTATAATGGTACCTTATTACAGCCTAATTCACTTTGCTAGCTTTTAATGAGCTAGGATGTGTGTGATGTGAGTGATCATTTAACCCTTGATATTTCGTGGAGATTGCCATTGCCTGTTAACGATCATCCTTCAGATCTACTCAATCAGTGGTATGCGAGTCCTCTAGGTCAACGCTTGGCAAGCTGTGAAAAACAGTTAGCGGATAGGTTGGTTCATAAAGCATTTGGCTATCATTTGTTGCAAATAGGTTTCGCACCTTCTGTGCAGTTGTTCGATTCTAGTCCAGTTTCTCACAAAGTCATGCTCTGTCCTCGTGTGGCTTTAGGTATGAGTGAATCATCCATTATAGCTGAACCGCATGAGCTTCCAGTTACTGATAATAGCCAGGATGTTGTGATACTCCACCATGCTTTAGATTATGCAGAACACCCTCATCAAGTCTTACGTGAGGCAAACCGAGTATTGCGACAGGGTGGGCATTTGTTGATTGTGAGTTTTAACCCTTATAGTTTTTGGAGTTTGTGCCGATGGCGACGCCGAAAAACAGGTGCGCCTTGGAGCGCTAAAGGCTTTTCACATGGGCGCCTACATGATTGGGTAAATTTGTTGGAGCTGACAGAGCTACAAAGTATTAGTGGATTTCATCGACCTTTAGTTGAAAGTGAGCGCTGGTATAAACGTTTGGGCTTTGTCGGGTCTTGGCTAGCCAAGCTTCCCACTTACAATGGATCAGTTTTAATGATGTGGGTAAGGAAGGATGTTGCTGGCATGACCCCTTTAAAACCGGAGTGGAAAACACGTAAACTCATCTCTTTTCCGGTTGCGGAGCCGAGTACCCGCAACAAATCAGCTCGGGGCAAATCAATTTGAAGAGTGTAGAAATTTTTACCGACGGTGCGTGTAAGGGGAATCCGGGGCCTGGCGGATGGGGCGCTCTGCTTCGGTATGGTGAAAAGCAAAAAGAGCTATATGGTGGTGAAGCAGACACGACTAATAATCGCATGGAGATGTTAGCCGCGATAGAGGCTTTAAAATGCTTAAATAGACCTTGCCATGTCAAGCTCACCACGGATTCACAGTATTTGCGAAAGGGAATTACGGAGTGGTTATCTGGCTGGAAAAAAAATGGCTGGAAAACAGCTGCTAAACAACCCGTTAAAAATGCTGACTTATGGCAAGCGCTCGATGAAGAAGTCCAGCGCCACCAAGTAGAGTGGTGCTGGGTGAAGGGCCATAGTGGTCATGTAGAAAATGATATTGCTGATAGCCTGGCTAATAAGGGTGTCGAAGAGTTTGGGAAGCAAAAAGCCTCATGAGACAGATAATACTGGATACAGAAACAACCGGCATCGATCCTGCAGAAGGTCATAATATTATTGAAATTGGCTGTGTTGAGATGCAACTTAGGCGTATCACACAAAATCACTATCATCAGTACATAAAGCCTGATCGTGATGTTGAAGCGGAAGCGATTGAGGTTCATGGTATTACCAATGAATTCCTGGCGGATAAACCTAAGTTCGCGACTGTTGCTGATGAGTTTATTGAGTTTGTGCGCGGTGCAGAGTTAATTATTCATAACGCGGCGTTCGATATCGGTTTTCTGAATGCAGAGCTGGAGCGAAATGGCTATGCTGAACGAATGGAAGATATTTGTCCAAAAGTGACAGATACGCTTTTACTTGCGCGGAAAAAGTTTCCAGGCCAGAAAAATAATCTGGATGCGTTGTGCAGACGTTATGGTATCGAGCACTTTGATCGAGATCTGCATGGTGCATTACTGGACTCAAAAATACTGGCTGAAGTCTATCTGCATTTAACGGGTGGTCAAACTGCACTGGCTTTGGGTGGAGAGGGAGAAGGGTATGATGAGGATGGTGTCAGCAAACCTAGGCCGGTTGATACATCTGCTTTACATCTACCCGTTATTGCGCCGAGTGATGAGGAACTAAAGAACCATCATGCATTTTTAGAACTGTTGGATAAAAAGTCCAATGGTCAGTGTGTTTGGAAAAAACTGCACGCTTAAGCATTAAGTCCTTCACAGTTAGACAATCTGTATATGAGCTGGAGATTAACCTTGGATCGACTAAGAGAGCGTTTATCACAGGCTAAAAATGAGGTGGAATTTGAAGCTATAGCAAGAGAAGCCCAGTTGAACCGTTGGCATCAGCACGCAAAATTTTGCTCTTTATGCGGTGGTGGCTTAGAACAACATCCTGAAGTAGTGATCGCGCGACAGTGTATTCAATGCCAGCATATTCACTATCCTGCTATATCACCTTGCATTATTGTCTTAATAACTAGAGGGACACAGTGCTTGCTGGCCCATGCATCGAAATATCCAGCTGGACGTTATAGCACACTGGCTGGTTTTATCGAGCCGGGAGAAAGTGCTGAGCAAGCTGTTCAGCGAGAAGTGAAAGAGGAGGTGGGGATCGATGTGTGTAATATTCGTTATATAAATAGTCAGGCTTGGCCTTTTCCACACTCACTCATGTTAGGTTATTTCGCGGACTATGCATCTGGAGAGATCAAGCCGGATGGCGTCGAAATCCTTGATGCACGTTGGTTTGAGTACCATCAACTACCTGACTTGCCGCCTGAATATTCAATTTCAAGGCAGTTGATCAGACGTTTTTGTAATCAGCATGAAACTATCGTTTGAAAAGCTTGCTGAGTTGAGTGGCGAGCATCACGTTACCTTCAGCTCTGAGCTGGCCTTTCATAAACGCACTCATGCCGTCTTGTTCACCTTCGATTATACGTATCAGGGTGCTTTCATCGAGAATAAGGGTGATATCGGGATCAGAGTGATTACCCGTTTTTGAGTGGCATTCATTGTTTGCAATAGATAGATAAAAATTATCTGCATCATGTAACGAAAACTGATATACCGCCGTTAAATCTTGCGCTGTTTCAGGGTTAAATTTGGCAGGTAACTTCTGCACGATTTTAGCTACTGTTAAGGTGTCTGACATGCTTGTTTGTCCGTGCTCTAGTGAAGGTTATTTTTCTTCATCTATGGTACATTAGCGCACCGCGAAAGCGAACTCTATTGATCTTAAATAGCCGGAGAGTTGTGTGATTGAATTTTTGAGCCAGTACGGTTTATTTTTAGCTAAGACAGCGACCTTAGTCATTGCCATCTTATTGCTCGTTGTTCTGATAGTCAGCTTGGCAAGCCGAAGACGCCAGCATCAAACTGAGGGCCATGTTGAAGTTAAGTGCCTTAATGATAAATACAAAGAGATGTATGAAGCACTGGAAGAGGTGGTTATTGATGAGGCAATTCTTCGACAGCGTATTAAAGAAGAGCGTAAGCAGGAAAAAGCTGACGCTAAAGTGCGCCGTAAAGCCGCAAAAAAAGGCGAGTTGAAAGAAGATGATAAGAAAAGAATCTATATAATTGATTTTGATGGTGATATTTCAGCCTCGGCAACAGATCAATTGCGCGAAGAAGTGTCCGCCATCTTATCGATTATTCGCCCAGATAAAGATGAAGTTATCGTTAATTTAGAAAGCCCGGGTGGAATGGTACACGCTTATGGCTTTGCGGCTTCTCAACTTGAGCGTTTAAGACGAAAACAGGTCCAATTAAGCATTTGTGTAGACAAGGTTGCCGCTAGTGGCGGCTATATGATGGCTTGTATTGCTAATCAAATTATAGCCGCTCCTTTTGCAGTTGTTGGTTCAATTGGTGTTGTTGCGCAGTTACCTAATTTTCACCGTTTATTGAAAAAACATGAGATTGATTACGAAGTGCTTACGGCTGGTGAGTATAAACGTACCCTAACGGTGTTTGGACAGAATACTGATAAGGGTCGAGAAAAGTTTATTGAAGAGTTAGAAGAGACACATCAGCTCTTTAAAGACTTTGTAATGGAATATCGTCCGTCACTTGATATATCTCAAGTGGCAACCGGAGAAATTTGGTATGGACGTCAAGCGCTTAAGCAGGGCTTGGTTGATTCACTCATGACCAGTGATGAATATTTGACAGAAGCTGCTAAAGAGGCAGATCTGTATAAAGTCTCTTATCAGTACAAAAAAGGCCTCCAAGACCGTTTGGGTGAACTGGCCGCTGATTCATCCGATAAACTGTTGCTTCGCTGGTGGCAACGTTTAGGACAGCGTCCGTTTATGTAAACAACGTACAGTACAGAATTTTGTGCTAGTATATTAAAGAATGAGTTGTATAAGTTTTAAACGCTTTTACAAATTCAAAGAAAAGGCATGGAGGAAGTAATGAAGCGGCGCCTTAAGACTGCGACAAGGATTATCCTAGCTGCCGAAGCTTTGTTTGCTGAGCAGGGTTTTACCGAGACCACAATGCGACAAATCACGACAGCTGCT
>SLCQ01000133.1 GCA_007125745.1 Nitrincola sp. | reverse complement strand
TCCCATACCTGCATGCCAGTGTAGGGAGTTGCACGCCAGGCGGTAATCGCCTGCCAAGCGCCCACACGATCTAACACACTTTGTGAGGCAATAGTTAAAGCACTGACCCGCGGCTGATAGCCAGAAGCCAGTTGATCAGGAATTGAGGCGATAAAATGATCTGGCTGTTGTGCTTGTGCTTCCAGAAGCATCACACGCATTCCAGCTTGCGCTAACAGCACCGCCAAGGATGCCCCGACCATACCCGCGCCATTGATTACCACATCGACTTGTGCTGTGTGCGAGGTCATCTACATCTCCTGTTAACGAGGTAAGTGAAGTGAAGGGGAATCTAGCCCCATTGCAGAACGAGCAAAGAGCGTTTTGATCCAAGGCGAGAGATCCATCGCTTGCAACCCAATCGAACGACCTAACCCTAATAAAGGGTTAGCGTTTGAGAAAAGCTTCATGGTGCGATCACTAAATTGGATCGTTCGAAGTTGATCTAGCCGGCGTTGTTGTTCATATTGCTGAAGGCGTGACAGGTCTCCCAGCTTTTCACCCTGCTGGCGAGACGTGATGATATTTTCAGCCAAGTCTGTCACTCCACGTAACGCAAGGTTGTACCCCTGCCCCGCTATTGGATGAAGCGCGTGTGCCGCGTTACCTAGCACAACTAAACCACTGCGAACCTGCTCTTCCGCTAACGAGAGCTTCAATGGATAGTGATAGCGCTCACCGACTCGCGTAAACCGACCTGCACGATAGCCAAAGGTTTGCTGTAATTCATGTAAGAACTGTTGATCCGTTAAAGACAGCAACTCACCTATATGTTCATCCGGTAATGTCCACACCAAACCACAACGAAACTCACGCTTGAGTGTTTCTCCGGGTAACAGCGCCATGGGACCACGCTCAGTAAAACGTTCATAAGCGATACCTTGATGCGGTCGATCCAAACTCACGTTAGCGACCAAGGCATGTTGATGGTACGACTGCACATTAAAGTGAATATTCAGCGCTTGACGCAAACCTGAGCGACCACCGTCTGCTAGAACAACCAGTTCAGCGGTAATGGCATGTTGCTTGTCTTGATAAGTCACCTGAAGTTCGGATTTTTCTGCGGAGGGTTTAACGCTGTCAACAGAGGCCGGGCAAAGCAAATCAACACACCCCTGGGTATCTTGCTGAATATGATCCAACAGCACCTGACCTAACCAATGATTTTCAACCACATAACCCAACGCTGATACACCTTCATCTTTGGCGTGTAACCGGGTGACACCAAAGCGACCTTTATCCGATACATGAATATGCTCTATGGGGGTCAAGTGCTCCTGCAGTCGATCCCACAGGCCAGTCGCCTGATAGAAACTTTTCACACCGTAGGCCAGGGCGGTGGAGCGAGCATCATAACTGGGTTGAAAAGGCTGTCCTTCCTGAGTCGGAAGGGGTTGCTGTTCTATTAAGGCGATCTTTAGATTTAGCTTGCTGGCAACAGGCAGTAATGCACACACTAAGCTGGCACCCACCATGCCACCGCCGATGATGACCAAGTCGTAGTGTGTTCTCATGGTTATTCTCCTGATTGCATCAAGGCTTCAATGTCATCAATGGTTTTGGGGACGCCACTGGTTAACACGAAATGTCCTGTTTCGGTGACCAATACATCATCTTCAATTCTAATACCGATACCGCGCCAGCATGGATCAACATCCATATTGTCGGGTGCAACATATAAACCCGGTTCAATGGTCATCACCATACCCGGCTCCAAAGGTCGCCATTCACCTTGGTGCTTATAAAGACCGACATCATGCACATCCATGCCTAACCAATGTCCGATACGATGCATATAAAAAGGTTTGTAGGCTTCAGTACGTACCAGTTCATCCACATCACCGTTTAATAAACCTAATGTCACCAGCCCTTCAGTCAAGCGTTGCACTGAAAGGTCATGAATATCACCCCAAGCCACGCCCGGCTTCATCGCGTCAATACAGGCGATTTGTGTATCCAGTACCACTTGGTAGAGCGCTTTTTGAGCGTCTGAAAAGCGGCCATTGACTGGGAAAGTACGGGTAATATCACTGGCATAGTTGTCTAGCTCACACCCTGCATCGATTAGCACTAAATCACCCGATTTGAGTTCAGCGCTATTCTCAATGTAGTGCAGAATACATGCATTGGCACCACCGCCTACAATCGGCGAATATGCCTGAAAGCGTGCTCCTGACATGGCGCAGTAATGTTGAATCAGAGATTCTAGCTGATATTCCTGCATACCGGGACGGCATTTATGCATCGCTAAGGTATGCGCTTCGGCAGAGATTTGTGCGGCGCGTTGCATCACTGCAATTTCAGCTTCATCTTTATAAAGGCGCATTTCATGTAACCAGCTATCCAGCATCATGATAATCTGCGGCACTACGGCACCTTGCCGGACCTTGACTCTCAAGGTTTCTAACCAGCTATTCACTCGCTGATCGAATTCGGTGTCTTGTCCTTGTGCATAGCAAAGCACAGATCGACCATTGATCAACTCAGGCAACTGGCTGTCTAACTGATCTAAAGGAAAGGCTTGATCCATCCCATAATCATTGATACACCCTTCTGGGCCTGCACGATAACCCGTCCAAACCTCCATAGCCGGATCTCTGGGTGGACAAAACATCACCATCTCCCCTTCAATACGGCCGGGGATCAGTACCAACAAGGCATCGGGTTCGTTAAACCCGGTCAAATAATAGAAATCACTATCTTGTCGAAAGGCATACTCTGCATCACGGTTTCGGGTTTTTAACGAACTTGCAGGCACCAACGCGATGGAATGTTCTGGTAATAAACTCAGCAGTTCTTTACTACGCTTAAGGTAATCAGCTTGGGCTATTTTCATGACGCTCTCAGTAATAATATTGGCTCAATCAACATGGTTGAATCAATGCAGTGTATTGGGTGATTTTTCTGACGCCTCACCTGGGTTTGGGTTACATTCAGCAAACATGAACAAGGCCGCCATACGCACATATTCCTGAATTTCCATCAACCCTGCCTCATCCTCTTCATTTAACTCTTCAGGCGCGCTGGATACTTGTGCGATTTCAGACAAGTCTTGCAACCCCTCCCGAAGCGTGTCAGACATGCGATGATCACCCAAATACATACCAAAGCCCGCAAGAAAACCACTACACCAACTGCTTAGTGCATCAACACGCTGACTGATTTCCTGATCATCGTCAGGTAGCAACAAGCGCAAACTGAGTGACTCATCTTGTAATTGATATAATGTCACCTGATACAGATCAACAAGGCTAACTTTACTACTTTCTTGTTCAATTTGTGTGATATTCATCAACTCTGAGGCAACTCTTAGTAACGTATCGCTATCAAACCTTGCTCCCGCTGAGAGTTGACCTGTTATCAGCCCATGCAGCTCAGAGGGTGACAGCGTAAGTACCCCTTCACTGATCATCAAATCAGCGATCAAGTCAAAACTGGGCAATTCACTCGGTATTTCCGCGGCTATATTTTCAACAGACATTATTTTATCCAATCACAAATCAATCATAAGAAAGCTATGCTAGCACTTACAGATAAACGTATGAATAGCCTACGTCATTGACGCTCTCATGCAGACTGTTAATATACAAGCTTCACGCGACGAGGAAGCACTTCAACATGAGCGAACATCTATTCAATGCACTGGAACATAAAGTTGATCAGCTGATCCATCGACTCAACGCACTTGAAGTCGAAAATAAGCGTTTGCGTGAATCTGAGCATCGGCTGAAAGAAGAGCGCACCCAGCTTTTACATATTAACGCGCAAACGCAGAGTAAGATTGAAGCGATGATTTCACGACTGAAGTCCTTGGAGCAAGGATCATGAGTAACTCTCGAAGTGTTAGCGTCAAGCTACTGGACAAAGAGTACACCATTAGCTGTCCTGATGGGGCCGAAGCAGAACTTCTTGCATCTGCCGATTATTTAAATGAGAAAATGCGAGAGATTCGTAACACGGGTAAAATTGTTGGTCTTGAACGCATTGCGGTGATGGCGGCACTGAACATGTCGCATGAGTTACTGAAAACCAAAGAAGATAACCGTTATCATATCGAAACCCAGTTGCGGCGCATTGCGCACAAGATCGATGATTCACTCAAACAGATCGATCAGGATGACTGACATTTCATACATATCTGTTATAATAAAGTTATCCTCTGGGGTGTTCGAGAGCTGATTAAGTCCCTCGAGCCTATATCCTTCTAAACGGGGACGAAAGCCAGTGTTGTGTGCATGTCCGCTTGACGGAAAGCCTAATATGTTGGACGACGTTCCCTCTCTGAACCTCATGGTTCAGGGCCAGAATCAGTAAACGGCACCTTGGGGGATCTTGCCTATGTCTGTTGATCGAAAGCAGTTGCGTTTAGCGATTCGTAAAAAACGTCGGTTACTGTCACCATCGACTCAACGTCTTCATGCACAACGCCTTTGTCTGCAGATGCGCAAACAACTGATATTCCAAAAAGCGCAACATATTGCACTTTACTTGCCAAACGATGGTGAGATCAGTCCGGTTCCCTTAATCCAGCTCTGTTGGTCACTGAAAAAGTCTGTTTACTTACCCGTACTACATCCTATTCATCACAACCGATTATGGTTTGTCCCTTATACCCCTGATACTCCTATGCGCTTGAACAGATACAAAATCATGGAACCTGTTGTGGATAAGGCACCTAAGAGACCTGCATGGGCATTGGATTTGGTATTACTGCCGCTGGTTGGCTTTGACCTTAATGGAGGTCGCCTAGGGATGGGAGGTGGATATTATGACCGCACCTTCGACTTTAAATATCATAAGCGGGGAGTGACAGGCCCCGATTTAATTGGTCTGGCGCACTCTTTTCAGCAAGTTGAACAACTAGCTATCGAGCCTTGGGATATCCCTCTTGCTGGCATTGCGACAGAAATAGCTTATCAAAAGATT
>SLCQ01000042.1 GCA_007125745.1 Nitrincola sp. | reverse complement strand
TCTTAACTGCAGTGGGGCTTTATATTGCCAGTAACTCTTTAGGTGGTGTTACAGGGCGTCTTATTGCTGGATGGGTCGGTGATTGGTTGGGTTGGTCTGATCTTTTCATGTTCTTAGGGCTGGGTAGTTTGATCGGATTAATGCTGGTGTTTTGGCTTCTGCCTAAATCGGAGCATTTTATCGCGTCGCCTTTTCGACCCAAACGTATGTGTCTTGATCTATGTCAGCATATGAGTAACCCGATACTGCTCTTAGCCTATTTAATCGGTGGTTTAAATTTCTTAATCTTTTTAAATCAGTATAGCTACATTACTTTTGTACTGGCGTCTGAACCGTTCAATTTATCCTCGACCTGGATTGGATTACTTTTTTTAACCTATTTAACAGGTACGGTTGGGTCTTTGCTGTCTGGCAAGCTCAGTCGTCGTTGGTCATCTCCGGCATGTATGGCGTTAGGTATTGTGATCATGTTGTGCGGAAGTTTGTTTACACTTCACCCTACCTTGACCAGTATTGTGATGGGATTTTTCATTGCTAGCTTTGGCTTCTTTTTAACTCATTCGGTGGCCAGTGGGTGGGTCAGTCAACAAGCGACACATGCACGAGGAAGTGCTTCGGCGTTATATTTAGTTTTTTATTATGTGGGTGCTAGTGTGGGTGGCTGGTACCTTAACCCTTTTTGGATGTCTGCTGGTTGGAAGGGGGTGGTATTAGGGTCCGTTGTGATCTTTGCCATCACCTTTGCTTGTGCGATGATACTGGCTTATTGGCAGTTCAACCGACATCATACCAAGGCGTCAGATAAACTAACCTCTCACTGCTCGTAATTTGCTTAAGGAAACCGTGATGACCTATTTTCATACATTGAATGCTAGCCCAACTAATTTACCGGTTGGAAAAGTGGTTTGTGTTGGGCGCAACTATGCTGAGCATGCACGTGAGTTGAACAATCCGGTGCCTGAAGAGCCCTTGCTCTTTATCAAGCCAGCAACCGCTATTCAAGCGATGCAGAGACCCATTCAGCTACCGAAAGAGCGCGGTGGCTTACATTATGAAGCTGAGGTGGCTGTGTTACTGGGAGAATCCCTCACTAATGCAGACGAACAACAGGCAATGCATGCTATTAAGGGTGTGGGGCTCGCGCTTGATCTAACGCTTAGAGACTTACAAAGTCAGCTCAAGGAAAAAGGCTTACCTTGGGAAAAAGCCAAAGCTTTTGATGGCAGCTGTTGCTTATCCACATTTGTAGAAAAACAGGCAGTTGACTTAACCTGCTTGCCTATTCAACTATGGATTAATGGAGTGCTACGTCAGGACGGTAATACCAATCAAATGCTTCGCTCAACCGCGTCGTTAGTCGCCTATATCAGTCAATGGTTTACTTTAATGCCAGGCGACGTTGTGCTGACAGGTACACCCGCAGGTGTGGGGCAACTCATGGCAGGGGATCAACTTGAACTTAAGCTTGGAAATTCATTAAAGGCATCCACTTCTGTAGCGCTTTAGTTAACCATTATTCGCTAAATCTTAAACGTTAAGCCTCGACTAATGGTATAGAGTTTAGATATTAACACGCATATTTAAAACTGATATGGTGTCGACAGTTTTTATATAGAGATGGTGTTTCGTCGTTTGAACGCTAAGCAGTTACAACAAAAAATACTACGTTTGGTGGCGATCGGAATACTACTTACAGGGATAATGGTGGGTGGTGTTTCAGTCGCTCAGTTATACTTTGAAACCGTTCGTCAGGCGGATAGTGTCGAATCCGTATCTCAAGCAGAAATGGTGTCATTGTTTAGCTCTATCCTGCCCACGTTTGAACTTTTATTAAGTAGCATTTTGATCACTCTGTGCTTTGTAGTGATTGGTATGCTCATAGCAACACATGCGATACGGCCTTTGTTGATGCAACTTGATCAACTCAATCAGCAACGGCAACAATCTGAGCAGAAGTTAAAAAATCTCGTTGAAAATGACCAGCTCACAGGTCTAACTAACTGGTCGCAAATGCATCTTCTATTGGGTGAAAAGCTCCATGCCGCACTGTCTGATCCCACCCAACAGTTTGCCGTTTTATTTATCAATTTGAATCGATTCAAAGCGGTTAATGAAAGCTTAGGACATGATGCAGGAAATCAGGTACTTCGTCAGGTCGCTGAACGTTTGAAGCTTCTGCTACCCAAGGGTGATTTATTGGCTAGAGCCAGTGGTGATGAGTTTTTGATGGGCATTCAGGTTCATAGTGGTAAGCCTGATATTGAAGCGATAGCGAAAGCGATATTAGCCTGTATCAAGCAACCTTTCAGGTTGGATGAAAAGATGGTTCATGTAGATGCTACCATCGGTATCAGCCTCTTTCCCGACCATGCGTCCGATGCGGAAGTTCTGTTACGTCATGCCGATGCTGCCCAAGCAAGAGCACGCCAATTGGGTCAAGGACGTTATCAGTTTTATGAAGCGGATATGAGTGCACAAAGCAAAGAACGCTTCGAACTGGAGTCAGATCTTCGAGGAGCATTGGCACGAGGAGAGTTCGAGGTCTATTATCAGCCACAACTGGATTTATCGACAGGTAAAATTTCTGGTGTTGAAGCGTTATTACGTTGGCATCACCCTGTCCGCGGAAAAGTCTCACCCGCTCAGTTTATTTCCATTGCGGAAGAAACAGGATTAATACATGACATAGGTGAATGGGTGCTTGAGGAAAGCTGTCGGCAGGCTTGCATCTGGCAAGCTCAGGGTTATTACTTAAAGATGTCGGTGAACCTGTCAGCCTTACAGTTAAATAATGGTGATATCGTCAATGTGGTTCGCGATGTGTTAGCTAAAACTGGGCTTGAATCACGCTGGCTTGAATTAGAGTTAACCGAGAGTTATTTATTTGAAAACTTTATCCGCAGTGCGCGTGTCTTAAAGCGTTTACGCTTACTAGGCGTTTCGTTGGCCTTAGATGATTTTGGCACCGGCTATTCATCTTTGAGTTATCTACGCCGATTGAAACTTCATCGTCTCAAGATTGATCGAAGCTTTGTGAAAGGTCTGCCTGATGATCAGGGCGATCTGGCCATCGTGAATACGATTCTGGCGATGGCCAACAGCTTATCGCTCGACGTTGTTGCAGAAGGTGTTGAAACGCAAAAACAACATCAGTGCTTAATGGCTTTAGGGTGTAAAACCAGTCAGGGCTACCTTTATGCCGCTCCTGAATCCGCTTCCTCCATACAAAATTACTTAGCAGATTTAAAACAGGTAAATCGATACTAAAGTACTGTTTTTTTCAGTGCTGATGCAGAATAGCTTTTTATTGTGTTCTGTCGCTATGATTCTTGTAGATCAAGCTTTGACTTGAATCTTATATAAATAAAAATAAGAGGCGACAAGATGATATATGCACAACCGGGTCAGCCAGATGCGCTGATCGCTCCTAAAGCACGTTACGAAAATTTCATTGGTGGTCAATGGGTAGCGCCAGTCAAAGGCCAATATTTCAAGAATATTTCTCCGGTTACAGGTGAAGCCTTTTGTGAGATTCCACGTTCAACAGCAGAAGATATTGAGTTGGCACTCGATGCGGCACACACAGCAAAAGCCGCATGGGGAAGCACTTCAGTGACACATCGCTCCAACTTGCTTCTTAAAATCGCAGATCGACTGGAACAAAATCTTGAAGCTATGGCCGTAGCTGAAACCTGGGATAATGGTAAGGCTGTGCGAGAAACGCTCAATGCTGATGTGCCACTTGCTGTCGATCATTTCCGTTATTTTGCTGGCGCGATCAGAGCACAAGAAGGATCTATTGGGGAAATTGATCATCATACAGTGGCCTATCACTTTCATGAGCCCTTGGGTGTGGTGGGTCAAATTATACCTTGGAATTTTCCGCTGTTGATGGCTGCTTGGAAATTGGCACCCGCTTTGGCCACAGGGAACTGCATAGTGCTTAAACCTGCAGAACAGACGCCTTGGTCTATCTTGGTCTTTATGGAAATGATTGCGGACTTGTTACCGCCGGGTATTCTCAATGTTGTTAATGGTTATGGGGCAGAAGCAGGACAGGCACTGGCTACCAGCAAGCGTATTGCTAAAATTGCCTTCACCGGCTCCACGCCTGTAGGTGCGCATATTTTAAAATGTGCAGCTGAGAACATTATCCCCTCGACAGTGGAACTGGGTGGCAAATCACCGAACATCTTCTTTAAAGATGTACTCGATTTTGAAGATAATTACCTGAGTAAATGTATTGAAGGTGTGGTATTGGCATTTTTCAATCAAGGTGAAGTCTGTACCTGCCCATCACGATTGTTGGTGCAAGAGGATATCTACGAGACATTTATTGCTAAAGTTATTGAACGCACGCAAATGATCAAACGAGGAAATCCACTGGATACCGATATTATGGTGGGTGCTCAAGCATCTGAAGAGCAGTTCAAAAAGATCTTGAGTTATTTCGAAATTGGTCGTGAAGAGGGCGCTGAAATTCTGATTGGTGGTGACAAAGAGCAATTGGATACGCATTTGAATCAAGGCTATTACATTCAACCCACATTGATTAAAGGACACAACAAAATGCGTGTGTTCCAAGAGGAGATATTTGGCCCAGTCGTCTCGGTAACGACCTTTAAAGATGAAAAAGAGGCCTTGGCGATCGCTAATGATTCAGAGTTTGGTTTAGGGGCTGGTCTGTGGACACGAGATATGAATCGTGCCTACCGAATGGGTCGTGGTATCGAAGCGGGTCGTGTATGGACCAATTGCTACCATCATTACCCAGCACATGCCGCTTTTGGAGGATATAAAAAATCGGGTGTTGGGCGTGAAAATCATAAAATGATGTTGAATCACTATCAGCAAACGAAAAACCTGTTGGTCAGCTATGATGTAAACCCAATGGGCTTCTTTTAGCGGTCACTTTGTCTTCAGTAGATAGAGGTTATACTGTAAACGCCCAATACTCATTGGGCGTTTTGCTATCTGGATAGCGAGGAATTATGACACCCGGCACCGATTCGAAACCTGTGATCATCGCTATGTCTGATGCATCCGATGCATATGAAGCCACTCAGGAGTTGACTTCAATGCTCTATCGGCCTGACCTGTGCGGTATTCTCTTTTTTTGTTCAGCGGAATATGACCTTGAGCAATTAGCCGTTGCACTCAACTCCTCATTTACAGGAATGGCTCTGGTTGGCTGTACAACGGCTGGAGAGATCACCCCTAGGGGATATGACCAAAAAAGTATTGTGGCCATTGGCTTTCATCAAGATTACTTTAGCTTAGAGTCCAGCTTAATTGACCAACTGGATAGGTTTAGCTTATCTGATGCACAAACTCAGGTTGACCAGTTGATCCACAGTTTACGAAAGCGATCATCTTCTTACCTCTCAGGTCGTTGCTTTGCTCTGACGTTGCTGGATGGGTTATCCAGTCAGGAAGAACTTGTGTTGGTCGCACTCAACTCAGCACTGGGTAATATTCCTCACTTTGGTGGCTCAGCCGGTGATGATATTCAATTAGCGGGTACACACGTCTTTTATCAGGGCGCTTTTCATAGCGACGCTGCGGTATTGACGTTGATCTATTCGGGTTTAGACTTTGAGGTGTTCAGTACTCATCATATGCAGAGTTTAGCTACCAAGTTAGTGGTGACAGAAGCTGAGCCTGATACACGAAAAGTGATTGAATTAAACGGTGAACCTGCGGCAGAAGTTTATGCTCGTATGTTAGGTGTTCCAGTCGATCAGCTGAATCCTAAAGCCTTTGCGCTACACCCATTAGCGGTGAAACTAGGGCATGAGTACTATGTTCGTTCGATACAGCAGGTGAATAGTGATTTAAGCCTGACATTCTACTGTGCTGTAGGCAATGGTATGGTGTTGACTGCCATGCAACCACAGCCCATTTTACCGGACTTAGAAACACGTTTTGCGGATATTGAAGCGCGTATAGGGGAGCCCTTAATTACATTAGGTTGTGATTGTTTTCTGCGTCGCCTTGAAACTGAGCACTTGGGCGGGCTCTCTGAGGCTTCCGACTTTTTAACAAAACATCGGGTCATTGGTTTTAATACCTATGGGGAGCATTTTGATGGCGTGCACATCAATCAAACTTTTACTGGTGTAGTCATTGGTAAAAAGGTGGTGACATGAAGGAGTCGACAGATCATCAGCCTTCATACGATGCCTTATTACATGAAAATAATCGTCTGAAAAAGATTAACGCAGCACTGATTGAGCGGGTGGAGGCAGGGGCCGCATTTAACACAGCACCTTATGCAGCCTTTGAGCACGCCGCGACGCTTGCGGATCAGGTACGTGAAAGAACAGAAGCGCTTTCCGTGGCTATGTCGGAGTTAAGGGAGACTAACCATGCATTAACGCAAGCCAATCTATCTCGAACAAAGTTTTTAGCCGCACTGAGTCATGATTTATTACAGCCTTTGAATGCTGCTCGACTATTCACTGGGGCATTACTTGATCATAACCTTGATGGTGAGCTGAAGCATCTGGGAAACTCGATTCATCGGTCGCTTCAAGATGTAGATAGTTTGTTAGGAACCTTGGTCGATATTTCACGACTCGACGCTGGTGTGATCAAGCCGGATGTTAGCTGTTTTCCAATCTCTGATTTGCTGGATAACTTGGCCGCAGAGTTTCAGCAACTGGGTGAGATGGATCAACGCCAAGTTCGTTATTATCCATCTTCCTGCGTTGTGACAACTGACTTAGTGCTCTTAGCGCGCATATTACGAAACTTTTTGACCAATGCGATGCGCTATACGCCGCCTCATTCGCGTATTGTGCTGGGTTGTCGGCGACGTAAAAAAGCCGTTGAAATTCAGGTCCTAGACCAAGGAGTCGGCATTGCTGATGATCAGTTAGAGCTCATTTTTGAAGAGTTCCGACGTGTACATACGGGTGCGGATCCACAAGACAGAGGATTAGGTTTAGGTCTGGCTATCGTGGAAAAAATTGCCGGTATGCTGGATCACTCTATCAAGGTTCAGTCCATTAAAGGGTGTGGCTCTATGTTTAGCGTGACGGTTCCTTGTGTTGAACCTAACACTGAAGGGGTCAGGCAGGGTTTAGTAAAGCCGATGGATCATCAAGCCCTCGACCTGAGTCGAATATGGGTTCTTGATAACGACCCTGATATTTGTACGGCAATGGTTTCTTTGCTGACTGGTTGGGGGTGTCAAGTTGAAGCGTTTCAACATACTCAAGCATTAGAGCAATCACTGTTACAGACGACAGATCATCCTGATGTGATTATTGCGGACTATCACTTAGATGAAGCGGAGTCAGGCTTAGATGGGGTCCAGCGCTTACAACAAGACTATGCTCTCAAGTCTGAAGTACTGTTGATTACTGCAAACCACACCAGTGTGTTACGGCAACAAGCTCGCTTGTTAGGCTTTAAAGTGCTCAATAAGCCAGTTAAACCATTGAAGCTAAAAGTGACTTTGGCTCACTTGGTTCGCCAGCAAAGGGTCAAGGCTTAATCAGTGTTGAAAAATCTATGTCCGTAGCCAACAGAATTGCTTGGACACGATTTTGAACATTCAGTTTAGATAAAATGCCTGACACGTGCGCTTTAACGGTGGTTTCAGCAATATTCAAGTGAGCGGCTATCTGCTTATTGGAATCACCTTCAACCATACGCTGTAATACCAGTAACTGCTTTCGCGTCAGGCTATAAAGCTGTTCTAAGGGGAGTGTTGGCTTCGTTTGGGTAGATGAAGGGTGGTGTTGGCGCATAATGCTGGCAGGCAGATAAACCTGGCCTTGTAGAATCTGTGTTATGGCCTGACTCATATCTGTTCGACAAGCGGATTTGGCTATAAAGCCAACAGCTCCCTGTTCCATAGCCTGAAGAACGGTGTGTTTTTGCTCATCGGCTGAAATAATCGCAATGGGGAGGGTTGGCATCAGCTGGCGAAGGTGGAACAGCCCCTGTAAGCCATTCATGCCAGGCATATTGATATCGAGTAACACAAGATCTATCTCGTCCTGCACCTGGGCATAGCTGACTGCTTCATCAAAACACCCCGCCTGTAACACGTTTGCGCCCGTAAACGTTGTATCAATGACATGTTGCAGTGCTTCTCTAAACAGCGGATGATCATCTGCAATTAAGAATGTGTACACTGAATAAACCCTTTGTTTTTTCTTTTACTCTACACCAAAAGAATGGCGGTAGGCTAAATATTATAGGGTCTTTTAAGAAAAAGCCTGCTACCAGGGACAGTGAACAGGTAGCAGGCTAAAAAACGAAGAATAAATAAGTAGTCTCTGTTGGATTAGGACTGCATGCTGAAGCTGGGTATATAGTCAGGACGGTCATTTTCCAGTTGTTCGGCCAAAGCGAGGCCTGTTTGACTAATAAACACACCTCGAGATTTGCCAGCGGCAATTTTTAAATAGCCATTATCTTGTAACACCGTGACATGATGCAGGAAGGTGCTTTCATCCATCTCGTTGAATTGCTCTTTCAGCGTCCTCATCACAGGCGGAAAAAAGCCATTACGCTTTCCAAGACGCTTAAGCGCTAGAAGGATGTTCATTTCTACCGTGCTAATCATGGTATTCACCTATCATTTGTTACTCACGCACGACTAAAGTATAGCGATTTTTTGTTGCGCCGCAACATTTTTTCAAGGATTTTGGTGATTTTTAGTCTAATATGAAGACCTCAAACGCTAGGTCAGAGGTTAAGAAGAGAGTAAAATGAGATGTTATAATCCATTGAAACGAAAGGTGAGAAGATGTCATTTTTGTGGATAAAGTTGTTGCATATATTGGCGATGACGAGTTGGATGGCAGGAATTTTTTATCTGCCTCGTATTTTTGTACATTATGTCGAAGGGCGTGAAGCGGGTCAGGATGTCGCCCGACTGGAAATTATGGCGCGTAAGCTGTTTGGCTTTATGACCATCATGGCGATTTTTACCCTGGTATTTGGCTTATGGCTCTGGTTTGGCTTCGGCTTTAGAGGTGGTTGGCTACATGCCAAGCTACTCTTTGTAGGCTTCTTGATCGGCTATCACTTCTGGTGTTTTGCCTACTTGAAAAAGTTGCAACGAGGTGTGTTGGATCGTAGTGGTCGATATTTTCGACTCTTTAACGAGTTGCCTTTGTTGATTTTTATTCCAATTTTATATTTCGTGCTGATGAAGCCTTTTTAATTGTAAGGGCTAACTCTAGCCGATTTAACTTGGCTTCAAGGCGAGCAGCGTCATCACGTAGTTGCTCAACGTCATCGGTAAAAATGTCGACTTCAACACGTGGCGGTAGTATGCGCAACTCTTCCTGTAAGTACTCTAGCGTGTTGTCTTGAATACTTTGCCGATACTGCTCAAATTGTTGTCCTTGTGATTGCATGAAGTGGGCCAGTGGGTGTGCCCAAGTATCACCAATCAGGTCTGCCAACCAGGCTTCCCAGTCAATCTGGAAACCTCGTAATATTTGGCTGAACTCTGTAGCGAGTGCTGTATCTCCTTGAAGTGAAATACCTTTACCAAAAAGCTTTTCATCCGGTTGGTCACTTTGAGCCATTTGCATAAAGTCGGTTGCATGACCGCTAAGCGTTAAGTCAGCGGTTGCCTCGCTGTGCATTAGCAGGTCGATTCCTTGGCTGTGTGGCGCTAATGTGATGACAAGAGAGGGTTGCGTTATGTTGAATCGAATGACTTTACCAGACAGGTTTCCTAAGCGCCTGAGCGTTTTTGGGTCTTTCTGTAACAAAGTGTTGAGGCTGGTTTCCGCAGTGGCTATAACACCAGCAGTGAGTAATTCAACAGACATGCTATGCCCTCTAGATGAACAGCTTAATGCTGTGGCTATGGTTCTGTGACTAGCGTTCTTAGTCTAGGGTTTGATGCCTGTGTGAAGGGCAACAACACCACCGGTCATATTTTCATAGCGGCAATTGACTAAACCCGCTTCTTCCATCATATCTTTTAGGGTTTCTTGATCAGGATGCATGCGGATGGACTCTGCAAGATAACGGTAGCTTTCTGCATCATTAGCGATCAATTTGCCCATTTGTGGCAATATATTGAAAGAGTAGAAGTCATACATTTTGGTCAATGCAATATTTTGAGTTTTAGAAAACTCTAATACCATTAATTTACCACCGGGTTTTAACACGCGTTGCATAGAGCGAAGCGCCGCATCTTTGTCGGTGACATTGCGTAACCCAAAAGCGATGGTGATGACATCAAAGGTATTATCAGCAAAAGGGAGGGCTTCGGCATTCGCTTGCACATATTCAACATTGCCGGCTGTGCCACTATTGATCAGCTTATCCCGTCCGACTTTCAACATAGAGTCATTGATGTCAGCGAGAACAACCTTGCCACTAGGGCCAACCAAGCGTGAAAATTTTCGCGTTAAGTCACCTGTACCACCGGCAATGTCTAATATCACTTGCCCTGTTCTGACGCCACTTCGTTCAATGGTGATGCGCTTCCAAAGGCGGTGGATACCACCTGACATCAGGTCGTTCATCAAGTCATATTTTCCAGCAACGGAGTGAAAGACATCAGCCACATGGCGAACTTTTTCTTCCGCAGGTATTTGTCGAAAGCCAAAATCTGTGGTGTTATCTTGAGGTTTTTCGCTCATCTTATCTCCGTGGTTGCTGACGATAATGGAGTCGTTATCGGTATAGTGGACGCCTGACTCAAGCGCTTATTGTAGCCTTACCCTAGGGTTTTGTCCTGCCTTAGCCACGAGCAATCAGCCCGCCATCACGAGAACCACCTTCTGCATCCAGTTTAGCCAGGTAGTCTTGCCAGTATGACTGCTGATTATGCGCCAAATCATACAGATATTCCCAGGTATATAGACCTGAATCATGACCGTCATCAAATATTATTTTCAATGCATAGTTTCCGCTCGGTTCAATACCTTTGATTCCTACAAGGCGTTTGCCTGTTTGCAGTGTTTCTTGGCCGATACCGTGTCCGCGTACTTCGGCTGAAGGTGAGTGAACGCGTAAAAACTCTGCAGTGAGTTCATAGTTGCCTTCTTCATAAACCAGCTCGAGTGTTCGAGATTTAAGGTGCACGCGGATATCTGTAGGTAGTGGAATCTGAATCATAAGATATGTTCCAACACTAGGCTGAGCAGATTTAGGTCTGCCCAGCCGGAGGGTTAATAAGACCGTATTAAAGTATGTAGTGGCTTAGATCTTCATTGTGGCTGAGTTCAGCCAATTGTTGATCTACATACGCGGCATCAATCACAATGGATTCGCCCGAACGGTCAGATGCGACAAATGACAGGTCATCGAGGAGACGCTCCATCATGGTGTGCAGTCGTCTTGCGCCGATATTTTCGGTCTTTTCATTGACTTCAAATGCCAGTTCGGCAATACGATCTATACCCTCTTCAGCAAACTCTATTTGCACCCCTTCTGTTGCCAGTAGGGCTTTATATTGCTCGGTTAAAGATGCAGTCGGCTCGGTCAGAATACGACGGAAGTCTTCAGGTGTTAAGGCTTTCAGCTCTACGCGGATAGGTAAACGACCCTGAAGTTCGGGAATTAAGTCGGACGGCTTCGCCAGATGGAAAGCGCCAGATGCGATGAACAGAATATGGTCGGTTTTGACCATGCCGTACTTAGTGGTTACGGTAGAGCCTTCAATGAGCGGTAAGAGGTCTCGTTGCACACCTTCGCGAGAAACATCTGCACCACCTGTGTCAGCTCGTTTGCAGACCTTGTCAATTTCATCTAAGAAGACAATGCCATTTTGCTCAACCTTATAGACGGCTTGTTGTTTGATATCGTCTTCTTTGATCAGGTTGCTGGCTTCTTCGTCCGTCAGCATTTTCATGGCGTCTTTGACTGTAACACGACGTGATTGCTTCTTTTGCTGACCTAGATTAGAGAACATACTTTGCAGTTGGTTGGTCATCTCTTCCATGCCAGGAGGTGCCATGATTTCGACACCAACTTTGGGTTGCGAAACTTCAATCTCGATCTCTTTGTCATCTAGCTGGCCTTCACGAAGTTTCTTACGAAAAATTTGTCGTGTGGCGCTGTCGGTTTTGCTAGGTTCTTCATTGTAGCTGTCGGAGCGTGCTTGGGGTAGTAGAGCATCCAGTACACGCTCTTCGGCTAAATCTTCCGCCTTCATCCGTACCTTATCCATGGCTTCTTCTCGTACCATCTTGACCGCCATTTCTACGAGGTCTCGAATGATCGTTTCAACATCGCGTCCAACGTAGCCCACTTCAGTAAATTTTGTGGCTTCTACTTTGATAAAGGGTGCACGTGCTAGTTTGGCAAGACGGCGGGCAATTTCAGTTTTTCCGACACCTGTAGGACCAATCATCAAAATATTTTTTGGAGTCACTTCTGGACGCAATACATCATCAAGTTGCATCCGGCGCCAACGATTACGAAGAGCAATAGCGACTGAACGCTTGGCTTGCTCCTGACCCACTATGTGGCGATTCAGCTCATGTACAATTTCACGAGGGGTCATATCAGACATCAGTCATTTCCTCCGGAGATGGATTCCAGCGCTTCAATAGTCAGGTTGCTGTTGGTGAACACACAGATATCAGCGGCGATCTGCAAGCTTTTCTCAACAATGTCACGCGCACTTAATTCTGTATTATCGTTTAGAGCTTTTGCGGCGGCCAGTGCATAATTTCCGCCAGAGCCTATGGCAACTAAGCCATCTTCAGGTTCAATGACATCGCCATTGCCCGAAATCAAAAAAGTTTTTTCTTTGTTAGCAACCAGCATGAGGGCTTCTAACCGTCGGAGTACTCGGTCACTGCGCCACTCTCTGGCTAGATAGATCACCGCATTAACGATATTACCTTGATGCTTATCCAGCTGTTGTTCAAATAGGTCTCGTAGCGTGATGGCATCGGCGGTGCCACCTGCAAAGCCGGTGATTACCTGATGTTTAGCCAGTACGCTGACTTTACGCGCCGTTCCTTTCATTACAGTGTTGCCCAAGGATACTTGGCCATCACCCCCTACAACCACCTGATTACCCCGGCGGACAGATACAATTGTTGTCATAATTTATTCATTCCATAAGGCGTTAATGTTGATGATATGGATGCTTAAACCTGTATTTCAAGTGAGCCAAACTGAAGATGCCCGAAAATAATCGGGCGCTTCGAGTTAATTCAAAGGAATCTGTAAGGGTGAAATACCCAGACTGGTGAGTTGATTGCGTGCTCGTATCAATTCAGATCGATTATTGAAGGGGCCTGTTCTGACGCGATACCAAATACCATTATCACCTTCAATGCGAGAGGTATGCACATTAGGCAGTCCACTTAACAGCAACTCAGCTCGCATCCGCTCCGCATCCGCTTCGTTTCTGAAAGATCCTGTTTGTAGCAGAAAACGTTGTTGCTCCGGAGCCTCTCTGGGAGTGGAGTGATAGACGCCTTGGGGAGCTTGTACTTGAGAGCGCGGTAGAATGTCATAGAAGTCGAAGCGTGCTTCTGGGGCCTCGGGTGGCTCGGGAACCTCTACAGGCTCAGGCGTTTGTGTGGCTGGAGCCGCTTCATCGGTTTCGGGCTCTGAGGTCGGCTCAGAGCTGGCGCTGGGTTGAGGTGGCGCTTGAGGTGTCTCTTGCCGTCTGGGTACTTCTTGTGTAGGTGGCGCAACAGACGGTTCTGTTCGAGTCCCGTCATCAGACGGGCCAATAGCAATCAAGGTCTTTAATAGGTATATCAAACCCGTTAATGCAAGAATTGCTAAGAGTGCACGCGGCCACCAAGGTTTCTTCTTGGGAGATGGTTGGCTCTGTCGTTTCGCCGGTGTTCGACTGGCAGAGCTTCCGCGTTTGCGTTTTTGTGCGTAATCCTGTCGCGCCATAGGTTACATCTGCTCGGGCGCAGAAGCTCCCAAGAGTTCGAGCCCATTAGCAAGAACCTGTCGTACGGCAACGCTCAATGTAAGCCTAGCATTACGAAGGTTGGCTTCATCAATCAACATTTTGTGACCGTTGTACCAAGTGTGGTAGTCACTGGCGAGCTCTTTTAAGTAGTTGGCCAGTTGATGAGGTTCATGGTTCAACGCGGCACTCTGTAATATTTCAGGATAACGCGACAGTTTAGTGATCAAGTCTTTTTCCGCTTCGCTTTCCAGTAATGCCAGAGAGACGGTTCCTGACGCTTGATCCCAATGCATGCCATCCACTTCAAGTTTACGCAGTACCGAGCAAACGCGTGCGTGGGCATATTGGATATAGTAGATCGGATTGTCTTTGGATTCTGACTTGGCCAACTCTAAATCAAAATCCATATGCTGTTCGGCTTTACGCGTCACATAGAAAAAGCGGCAAGCATCTTTACCGACTTCATCACGAAGCTCTCGAAGGGTGACAAACGAACCGGAGCGTGTAGACATCTGTACCCTTTCTTCGCCACGATACAGAATTGCAAACTGAACCAGTTTGACGACTAAGCGTTCAGGGTCATAGCCGAGGGCAGAGATGGCGGCCTTCACGCGAGTAATGTAGCCATGATGATCGGCGCCCCAGATATTAATGACCTGATCAAAACCTCGGTCAAACTTATTCATGTGATAAGCAATATCAGAGGCAAAATAGGTGGTTTGTCCATTCGCACGTTTGACCACGCGGTCTTTGTCATCACCAAAGGCAGTAGAGCGGAACCAGATATTGCCCTCTTGCTCGTATAGGTGGCCTTTTGAGTCCAAGATGTTGAGTGCGGTCTCAACATCCCCCCCTCGTGTTAATGAACGCTCAGAGAACCAGACTTGATAGTCAATGCCAAATTCACTCAAATCTTCACGGATGTCTCCTAAAATGGAGTCAAGTCCCGCTGAGAAAACGATTTCATAATCATTGCCGAGGAGCTGTTGAGCTCGCTCAATAATGGCATCTATGTAGTGATCTTTGTCACCACCATCGGCTTCGTCGGCCGGTAGATCAGCAAAAACAGCAGTAATGGGGTGCTCAAATCGGTTTTGATGATCCATGACTAAGCGATGCGCGATATCACGAATGTAGTGACCTTGGTAGCCATTGCTGGGGAAGGTTAAATCTGCGCCCAGCTCTTCCAAATAACGTAACCAGACGCTAGCGGCCAGAATATTCATCTGGCGCCCAGCATCATTCACATAATACTCGCGCTCAATCTCAAAGCCTGCGGCTTCGAGTAAATCCGCAACGGTCGCCCCATAGGCCGCTCCACGACCGTGGCCAACATGTAACGGGCCCGTTGGGTTGGCTGAAACAAATTCGACCTGTACACGAGGGCCGGAATTGGGTTCGGCACGACCAAACGCTTTGCCTTGCGCTAAGATTTGGTTGATCACTGCATAAATAGCATGAGGGTTTAAAAAGAAGTTGATAAAACCAGGGCCTGCTATTTCCGCTTTAATCACCTGCTCAGATTGAGGCAAAGCCGCACAAATTTTTTCCGCTAGTTGTCGCGGGTTGGTTCGAGCCTGCTTCGCTAAGGTCATCGCCAGGTTAGTGGCTAGGTCGCCATGTGCTTTATCACGAGTATTTTCAATATGGATATCGGTCTGCGTATCGGCAGGTAGGGTTCCGTTATCAATTAAGGTCTGTATAGCTTGATTGAGCAGGCTGACTAAGTGTTCTTTCATGCGACTTCCGTTGGGTGGCAATTAAAGCGGGCCAATAATCTTAGGGTCAATTGGCCATTATAATTCCTGATGACCGTGTAATGCCAATCCGAAAACCCATAAATGGACATGTTTAGGCTATCATTCAGGCATTTATTTTCAGTATGGCTGAATATTTGAACCCTAGTAACTGTCCAAAGGGTCAACGTCGATAGACCAGCGAACGCGATTACGGCCAGAGTGTTGAGTCAGAAAGCCTAATACCTGAGTTAACAATCGATGCAAATCTTTGCGCTCACGACTATAAAGCAGGAGTTGAGCTCGATACATGCCCGCGCGCTTTTCCATCTGTGATGGAAAAGGGCCTGACCAATGCGATCCTGGTGAGGGTAGAATCTGTAACTCCATCTGTTGACGAATATCCATTAAAAACGTTTCTGCTCGACCTGACTGTGTCGCTTCAGCACGTATCAGAGCATGAGCGCTATAAGGGGGAAGGTGAGCGGCAGAGCGCATCTGAAGTTCTGAGTCCGCGAAGGCGCTATAGCCCTGTTTGATCAGTGCATGAAGCATTGGATGATCAGGGTGGCGCGTTTGTAATAGAACTTGACCGGGATGATCCGCGCGCCCAGCTCGTCCGGCGACTTGTAAAATCAGTTGTGCTGTTTTCTCCATCCCACGAAAGTCAGCACTAAAAAGGCCACTATCCGCATCTAATACCGCAACGAGTGTGACTTTGGGGAAATGGTGCCCTTTCGCGAGCATCTGTGTGCCTATCATAATGCAGGGTTTGCCGGTGTGAATCTGATCCATGAGTTTTTTCATGGCGTCTTTGCGTGCGGTGCTATCACGATCTATTCGTAAGATGGGCGTGTCAGAAAAGTGATGCGCCAGAAAGTCTTCCGTTCTTTCCGTACCTGCACCTGAAGGTCGTAAGTCTTCACTACCGCATTGATGGCAGGCTTTTGGGATAGGTGTCTGCCGATCACAGTGATGGCAGTGCATATGTGGTGGAGAGCGATGCAGTGTCATGCGCGCATCGCAACGAGTACATTCGTTAACGGCTCCACACTGATGACAAATTAAGGAGGGCGAGAAGCCACGGCGATTTAAAAAGATCAGGACTTGAGTTTGGTTTTCTAGATGCATCGCGATGTGCGACAGTAAACTCTGTGAGATACCTGATTGTAATGTCTCACCTTTAATGTCTAAAAGTTCGAAGGTTGGGGGTTGTGCTTGGCCTGCTCGCTGGGTCAATGCTAGATGTTGATAACGTCCTGATCTGGCATTGTGCAAACTTTCTAAAGATGGAGTAGCGCTTCCTAATAATAGAGGAATGTTTTCTTGACGAGCACGCAGTACCGCTAAATCTCTGGCTGAATAACGAAAACCATCCTGTTGCTTAAAGGAGAGATCATGCTCTTCATCGATAATGATGATACCGGGATTCCGCATAGGCGTATAAATAGCTGAGCGTGTACCAATTAAGATGCGAGCAGAACCTTGTCTTCCCATCAACCATGCATCTAAGCGTTGCCGATCATTCAGGCCAGAGTGTAAAGCCACAATGGGGACCTGAAAACGTCTTTTGAAACGATCTAACGTTTGCGGGGTCAGGCCAATTTCGGGAACCAATACTAAGGCTTGTTTGCCTTGGCTAAGCACTTCCTGA
>SLCQ01000206.1 GCA_007125745.1 Nitrincola sp. | reverse complement strand
TATATTAACCATCGTGATCCCAATCAGGGAACTTGCACCAATGCCTGTCGTTGGAAGTATGATGCGCATGAAGCCACGCAAAACGAATCTGGCGATATTGTTCCGGTGCAGTCCTTTGATCCGATGTTGGGTGAAGGCAAGCCAACAGATAAAATCGTGTTGTTGCAAGAAGCTTCACGTCCTGATGACTATATGCCCGCATTTGAAGATGAGCACGGCACTTATATTATGAACTCTAAAGACCTTAGAGCCATTCAACACGTACATCGTTTAGCGGCAATGGGTGTCGATTCCCTTAAGATTGAAGGGCGGACCAAGTCGCATTACTACGTAGCTAGAACGGCCCAAGCCTATCGTCAAGCCATAGATGATGCGGTGGCAGGTAAACCGTTCAATATGGAATTGATGGATGTCTTAGAAAACCTCGCCAATCGGGGTTACACAGAAGGTTTCTATCGTCGTCATGTGCATGCCGAGTATCAGAACTATGAAACTGGAAACTCCATTGGTGTGCATCAGCAGTTTGTCGGTGAAGTAGTCGAGCATGATGCAGAACAAGGAATGCTCAAAGTGGATGTGAAAAACCGTTTTGAGCGTGGTGATACCATGGAGTTGATGACGCCAGCCGGTAATAAGCGCTTCCGTTTGGAAGAGTTGTTGGATAAAAAAGGTGCGCAAATGGATGTGGCTCCCGGGACAGGATATCGAGTCACTATACCCATAGATTTTAATACCGATATGACCTATGCATTGCTGATGCGTGACTTGCCAAACGCTCCAGCGAGGAGTTAATCGAGTTTGGTTAATCCACAATCACTCGACAAATATCGATTTACCAAGGCGCTTCGACCTTTCTCTTTCCCTGTCGCCATCATTGCCTGTCTCGTAGGCATTGTGGCGGCATACGCCGATGGTGTTTGGCAGCCTATTTCGGTTGCATTGATTCTCGTTGCCGGTGTGCTATTGCAAGCGGGTGTTAATCTTATTAATGACCATACAGATTTACCTCTTATTATCGGTTCTGACTCACAACAGATAGCCGCACGAAAGCAAATAAGCATCAATTTTAAAGTCGGTTTGTTGTGCTTTACCTTGGCCGCAACGATTGGTTTGTACCTGATCGTCCAAACAGGTATCCCTTTACTCGTGATCAGTGTGTTGGGGTTATTGGGTGCATTAGGCTATACCGTTGCACCCCTTAACTACAAAAACCGAGGATTAGGTGTTGTGATGGTTTTTTGGTTAATGGGTGTGTTGATGATAACCGGTAGTTACTTAGCAGCGGGTGCATCGTTTGATCCTAAAATTATCTGGTTGTCATTACCCGTGAGTTTCCTGGTTTCTTTGTTACTTCTGAGTAATGAGCTTAGAGATTATGAACGAGATCAACGGGATGGATTGAAGACACTTACAGTCCGGATGGGGTATCGCTTTTCTTCTTCTCTTTACATAGTACTTATTGTTGCAACATTACTATCAAGCTTGATATTAAAAACATTCGGATATCTGAGTTATATTTGGCCGTTACTGATTATCTTGCTCCTGGCCCTTCCTCCTTTGAGAATGTTAAAAGTAAGTGCCGAAAAAAGGCACAAAATTACACCTTTAACCGCACGGCTTTTATTAGGATTTGGTGCTGTTTTTTGTGTCTTAGTACTTGTTTAATTCTTAATGCCAATCTACGACTAAAACCTGACGCGATTTGGTCGGGGTTTTAGGTATAATACTTCTTTTGTCATGTGAGTACCCCTCACATGAGCCTGTCAATTCACCGAATCAAGTCTGACCGGAGAAAGTCCACATGAGCGTAATTCGCCAAGACGATTTCATCAGTAGCATCGCCGATGCGCTACAATTTATCTCCTACTATCACCCTATCGATTTTGTTACAGCGGTGCATGAGGCCTATCAGCGGGAAGAAAACCCAGCGGCAAAAGATGCCATGGCACAAATTTTAATTAACTCGCGTATGTGCGCTGAAGGCAAGCGTCCTATCTGTCAGGATACTGGTATCGTTACGGTCTTTTTAAAGGTCGGTATGAATGTTCAATGGGATGCAAAAATGAGCGTCACTGACATGGTTAACGAAGGTGTTCGCCGTGCTTATTTGCACCCAGATAACGTTCTTCGAGCATCTATCTTGGCAGACCCTGCTGGCAAGCGTCAAAACACCAAAGATAATACACCTGCGGTTATTCACTACGAAATTGTTGAAGGCGATGAAGTGGAAGTCCATGTGGCGGCGAAAGGTGGTGGTTCAGAAAACAAATCCAAAATGGCGATGTTGAACCCATCCGATAGTATTGTTGACTGGATTGTGAAAACTGTCCCGACCATGGGTGCAGGCTGGTGTCCGCCGGGAATGCTCGGTATCGGTATAGGTGGTACTGCAGAAAAAGCCGCTGTGATGGCTAAAGAGTCTTTGATGGACCCGATCGATATTCATGAAATTCGTGAGCGTGGTCCACAAAACCGCGTTGAAGAACTTCGTTTAGAGATCATGGATAAGGTCAATGCGCTGGGTATTGGTGCGCAGGGTCTGGGCGGTTTGACCACGGTTCTGGATATCAAAATTAAGGATTACCCAACTCACGCCGCGTCCCTGCCCGTGTGCATGATCCCTAACTGTGCGGCTACACGTCACGCACATTTCACCTTGGATGGTAATGGTCCTGCTGTGTTGACACCGCCAAGCTTAGAAGATTGGCCCGAAGTGACCTTTGAGGTAGGTAGTAACACTCGCCGTGTGAACCTGGATGAGATTACGCCAGAAGAAGTGGCTGAGTGGAAAGTAGGTGAAACGGTTCTACTCAATGGCAAGATGTTGACGGGTCGTGATGCTGCTCACAAAAAAATGATTGAAATGCTTAACAATGGTGAAAGCTTACCGGTTGATCTAAAAGGTCGCTTCATCTACTACGTAGGCCCAGTTGACCCTGTACGTGATGAAGTCGTCGGCCCTGCTGGCCCAACAACCTCTACCCGTATGGATAAGTTCACTCGTCAGATTCTGGAAACCACAGGCTTGCTGGGCATGATCGGTAAATCAGAGCGTGGCCCCGTGGCTATTGAAGCGATTAAAGACAGTAAAGCTGTTTATTTGATGGCTGTTGGTGGTGCGGCTTACCTGGTTTCTAAAGCGATCACTCATGCACAAGTGCTCGCTTTCCCGGAGCTAGGTATGGAAGCGATCTACGAGTTTGAGGTCAAAGATATGCCGGTAACGGTTGCCGTTGATGTGAATGGAGAGTCAGTTCACAACACTGGGCCTGCCAAATGGAAAGAGATTATCGCTAAAAGCGCCTAATGTAAGAGTAGCTTCTCTACAGAGGAGCAGTCTTAATATAAAAAAGACCTCAGCAGAAGATGTTGAGGTCTTTTTTTATAGGAATAAAAACGTTGAAATTAGAGGATCGTTTTCAAAAATGCATGAAGGTCGTCTGCTGTTTCAGGATGTTGTAACCCAAAAGCGACGTTGGCTTGCAACAAGCCCGCTTTATTACCACAGTCATATAGCTTGCCTGCCATAGAGTATGCTTGTAAGCCAGTTTCTGATAGCAGTGTTTGCAAGGCGTCTGTCAGTTGAATCTCATCGCCTGCACCTGGAGGTGTGTTCTTGAGTAAAGTCATCACACTGGCCGGCAATATATAACGTCCAACAATAGCAAGATTAGAGGGTGCTTCATCGGGTGAGGGTTTTTCAATCATGCCTGCTATATCAGCAGCTTCACCCGGACTGACGTTAACGCCTTTACAGTCGACAATACCATAGCGTTGAACTTGATCATCAGGGACGCCTTCCACCATGATTTGGCCAAGTCCTGACGCATTAAAAGCTTCTACCATATTGCTCATGTCACGAGGAGTATTGTGATTGTCGATTAACATATCCGGTAACATAACAGCAAAGTCATCATCACCGACGACTGGCGCAGCACAAAGGACAGCATGACCTAAACCTAAGGCTTTGGGTTGTCGAACACTGATCACTTCAGCATCAGCTGGCAGTACATCGCGTATGCTTTCGAGTAGCGTTGTTTTACCTTTGCGTGCCAATTCGGCTTCCAGTTCATAATGATGATCGAAGTGATCTTCAATGGCTTGTTTGCCACTGCGCGTCACCAAAATGATTTGACGAAAACCCGCCGCGATGGCTTCTTCTACCACATGTTGAATAACGGGTTTGTCAACGACTGTTAACATCTCTTTTGGAATCGCTTTACTGGCGGGAAGAACACGGGTGCCGAGTCCGGCGACAGGGATAACAACTTTACTTAACATCCTAGTATTTCCTTGTGAATAAATCTTAATGGCGTGTGGGCATTGGGTTGTCTTGATCAGCAGACGAAAAGTCGTCTATGTCAGATTCAACCGGTATCTGATAACCCTCACTGGCCCATTCTCCTAAATCGATGAGTCGACAACGTTCGCTACAGAAAGGGCGAAAGCGATTTTCGGGTGAATAGATTGACGCTTTGCCACATTGAGGGCAGGGTATCTCACGTTTTGTCATCTTGTCTTCGACCTTTGTGTGGCGGTACTTTGTAAAGCATATTGCTTTAGTTGAGCATCCAAGGCTAAGACTTGATGCTCAAGTTGTCGCAAATCGCCACTATTATCCAGAATATAGTCTGCGCTTTCTACCCGCTCAGATCGTTTTATCTGCGTGGTGATAATTTTTTTCGCCTCACTTTCGGACAGTTGATCACGCTGACAAGTGCGTTCCAGTTGTAACGTTTCGGGAAGGTCTACCACAATGATTTGATCAACCAGTTGATGCTGGTCTGTTTCCAGCAGTAAAGGTGAGGTGAGAATGCAGTAGGGCGATGTCTGTTCTGATAACCAGCTGATAATGTGTTGCCTGATTAACGGATGGAGCAACTGCTCAAGCCATTGGCGTTTTTCTGGCGAATCGAACACTTGTTGACGTAACCATCTTCTGTTCAGTGTGCCATCAGCGTTTATTGACTTTGCGCCAAAAAAATCGGCAATGCTATTCAAAGCGGGTTGGCCCGGTGCTACCACCTCTCTTGCTACATTATCAGCATCAATGACGGGTACGCCCAACTGCTTAAAAAGCTGACTGGCGGCTGATTTCCCACTCCCGATACCACCGGTAAGTCCTAGTGTCGTCATTTACCTTCTCTCTACCTATTTAAAATGCATGTCGAGTCAAACTGCATGTCGCGGGTTTCGGTGGTAAAATAGCATTTTTCCTCTCAAAGAGCTGTTACCCATTAATGAGATCTAATCCAGACCTATTGCAAGGGCCGATGCGTGGTGTATTGGTGCAGATGACAGTACCGATGATGTTTGGCATCGTCAGTATTATGCTGTTTAACCTAGCAGATATCTGGTTTGTAGGGCAACTGGGTACCTTGCCCATGGCGGCATTGGCCTTTACTTTTCCTGTCTCTTTTGCGGTGGTCAGCTTAGCCATAGGCTTAGGAATTGGCACATCGGCTACCTTGGCACGCAGAATTGGTGAAGGAAATGTAGACTCGGCCGCACAGTTGGCATCATCGATTTTGCTGATTACCTTCCTTTTATTGATACTTGTCGGTTTAGGTGGTCAGTTTTTAATTACACCTATTTTTAATATGTTAGGTGCTGATGAATCGCTTATGCCGCTTATCTCATCATATATGCAGATCTGGTTTGCCGGGTCTGTGTTTATGGTGATGAATATGGTGTGCAACAGTATTCTTCGTGCGACGGGTGATGTTCGTGGCTCCGCAATGATTATGCTGTTGGCATCCTTGCTCAATCTTATTCTTGATCCATTGCTCATTTTTGGCCTGGGGCCTTTTCCTGCATTAGGAATTCAGGGGGCGGCTATTGCCAGTGTGATTGCATGGAGTTCAACGACCTTGGTTGCGCTCTATATGATTCATTACAGACGTCATCTACTGACATGGCGTTTACCTGATTTTGCTATTTTGCTGGGATACTGGCGAGAACTCTTTAGGATCAGCTTACCGGCCGCTTTGTCGAATATTACGACACCCATTGCTAACGGTGTTTTAACGGCTATAGTCGCGCGTCATGGTGCTGAAGCTGTGGCAGCCTTTGGTGTGGGTAATCGGATAGAATCGCTAGCTTTACTGGTATGCTTGGCGCTTTCAATGAGCTTACCTCCCTTTATTAGCCAAAACTTTGGAGCGGGGCAGTTAGAGCGTGTGAAAAAAGCCTATGCTTTGGTGATTCGCTTCGCGATAGTGTGGCAGTTACTGATTTACCTTTTGCTATTACTGGTGTCAGCGCAAGTAGCAGCATTCTTTAGTGATGATCCTGAAGTGGTTCGCTGGATTCAGATATGGATTGCCATTGTTCCCTTGGGCTTTGCATTTCAAGCAACAACCTTTTTAAGTGCATCTTCCTTCAATGCGTTACATCAGCCGATGACAGCACTCAAAGTGAGCCTGATTCGATTGTTTGCGATGTACTTACCACTGGGATGGTTGGGTAATTACTGGTTTGGATTGGAAGGTTTGTTCACCGCATTAGTCTTGGCCAATGTTATGACCGCAGTGATTGCTTGGATCTGGATGAGAAGAGAGTTGAATCGACTGATGCTGGCTCAATAAATAAACTGTCCTTATGAGCGTTGGATGGACTGGAGTGCTTCCATGCACTCCGTTGCTGTCTAGTGCATTAATGGATCGGTAATACCGAACACATGAATCGCAAGCATCGTGATGATGCCTGCCATGACCAGATAGTAAACTGTTGGAATGATGGTCAAGCGAATAGTTTGACCTTCACGCCCTAGCAATCCAACGGTTGCCGATGCGGCCACAATGTTGTGGATAGCGATCATGTTACCGGCTGCTGCGCCAACGGCCTGAGCGGCAATTAGCATTGCGCTGGATACGCCAATCAATTGAGCTGTATCGAACTGGAACTGTGCCATCATTAGGTTAGACACGGTGTTCGAACCGGCAATAAAGGCCCCAAGTCCACCTACAGTAGCGGCGAAGAGAGGATATATATCACCGACGCCTCCTGCAACAAGCTCTGCCATGGCTCTGGGCATGGAAGGTAGATCACCCATGTTAACACCTGAGTTAATCAATATCCTTACCATGGGAATCGTGAATAACAACACAAAGCCAGCGCCTAATAATGTTTTCGATGATTCACCGACAGCGGCCTTTAGCTCATTAAACTTCATACGGTGAAGTAAAAAGGTTGCCAAGACAACCATGACCATAATGCCACCAGGCAAGTAGAGAAACTGAATACTGCCCGACACACCGGCTTCACCTAAAATATCATTCCAGCCAAGTACCAAGTGCTGAGTAAAAAATGCTTTAACGCCATCATGCATTCTTGAAAGCACTAACAGTCCAGCCAGTAGCAGGTATGGAATCCAGGCTAAGGCCATGGACATGGGAGCCTTAGCGGTTAAGGTATCGAGTTTAATTTCGATATTCCCCATCCACTCAACAGGCCACTCTTTGGCATCGGCAAAATCCCACTGAGTTTTAGGAAGTAAGAACCCAGCTTTAGCGGCGGGTACTACAATCATCAACCCGACTAACGCGCCGATCATGGACGGAAATTCAGGGCCTAAAAAGACACCTGCGGCAGCATAAGGTAGCACAAATGCAACGCCCGCAAAGAGTGCAAAGGGTGCGACCGCGAGGCCTTCTTTCCACGAGCGATTACGTCCAAAAAAGCGTGTGAGCATCATCACCATAAATAGCGGCATCAATACGCCGATTATGGCATGCGTGATGGCAACTTCTGAGGTAATTAAACGATAGAAAGTTTCCCAGTCTGAACCATTGGCTACCAGGCTTTCGGTAATACCTGTACGATCTAGTCCAGCGGTAACACCAACCACTATGGGTGTCCCAACAGCGCCGAAAGATACCGGTGTTGATTGTATCATCATGCCCACCATGACCGCTCCAAGAGCTGGAAACCCTAAAGCAACAAGCAGTGGTGCGGCTACTGCGGCGGGGGTTCCAAACCCTGATGCGCCTTCAATAAAGCAACCAAACAACCATGCAACAATGATCACTTGAACACGGCGGTCTGGACTAATATTGGAAAAGCCACCTCGAATGGCGGTAATGGCACCCGAGTGTTTTAGCGTGTTGAGCAATAATATGGCACCAAAAATGATCCATAAAATGGATCCGGTCAGGATTAAGCCCTGTAATGTTGATGCCACTACTCGGTTAATACTCATTTCCCAAGCGGTGACGGCGATCAGTGCTGTGACAATAAATACAACAGGCATTGCTCGCTTAGCGGGCCAGTTAAGACCAACCAGTAAAATAGCCGCTAAAACCAAGGGGGCAAAGGCGAGAAGCGGAAGAAGAGTAGAGTCCATAATCGATCTCTTTTAGGTTAATCATAGTGTTCTTTGTTGAGAAAAGGTAAATTGGTATTACCAATTTACCTTTTCGATGAGATCAAGAGTAGGAGCTTCGTATCTGTGAGTCAATCAAAGCTTCATAAATCTATACTTTTGTCTAGTGTGATGTCAGGTGATCATTTAGTGTAAGAAGACTAGTCCCAAAGCGTTTGAAGGACTATGATTAAATTGAGTGATGGAACAAGTTCATCATTTCTTTTTGATAGAAGCGATTGCATAAGTGCTGTGATCGCAAACTGTCTAATGAAAATGATCAATAAGAAATCTACAAAAATTAAATGGGATGTGAATTATGACAAAACGAGTAGCGTTGGTAACCGGTGGAACTGGTGGTCTAGGTGTCGCAATTTGCCGTTCACTTGCGGATGCTGGCTTTCGCGTTGTTGCGGGTTATAACAGTGGTGGTAATCACGAAAAAGCAAAAGCATGGCAGGAAGAGCAACGCCGTGATGGTTATGAAATCGATGTAGCCTATGGTGATGTGACTGATTCTGAATCATGTGCACAATGCATTAAGACGGTTCAAGAGTTAACCGGAGGCAGTGTAGACGTATTAGTGAATAACGCTGGTATTACCCGTGATGGTATGTTCAAAAAAATGACCTGGGAACAGTGGAATGAAGTGCTATCAGCTAACTTGGACAGCATGTTCCACATGACACGCTTGGTTATTAACCCAATGCTGGAAAAAGGCTTTGGCCGTATCATCAACATCTCTTCAGTGAATGCTCAGAAAGGTCAGTTTGGCCAATGTAACTATTCTGCAGCCAAAGCGGGTATTCATGGTTTTACTAAGGCATTAGCACAAGAGGTTGCCGCTAAAGGTGTGACAGTGAATACTTTATCGCCTGGTTATATTATGACACCGATGGTGGCTAAAATATCTGAAGATATTCAAGCAAAGATCTGCTCTACCATTCCTGTTGGGCGCTTTGGTACACCAGATGAGATAGGTCGTGCCATTGCTTTCTTGGCTGACGAGCACTCTGGCTACATTACAGGCTCTGATTTATCGATCAACGGTGGCTTGCACATGAGCTAATGCTTTTAACAAAGCCCTTCATAAATGAAGGGCTTTTCTTTGCCTAAAGTACATTGCCATAATATATCGAAATTTTTCAAAACAGTTGTTGATCAATGACCAAGTTCCGGCGAGTCTAGAAGTTGTTGAAAACGTTCATTGAGTTCAGGAAAGCGTATATCAAATTCACCTGAGCGCCATTGCTCTTTCAAGCGGGCAGATTCACTGTACTGCTCTTCTTCAGTCGGTGTCTCAAGTGCTTGCTCCAATCGTTCCATCTGATATTCCATACGTAAATATTGATCAGCTTCAGGACTGGGTTGATTCAGTAAAATCTCTAGTCTTACGCAGAGTAAACGAGCTTCTTGCTCCTCTTGTGAGCGTTGTTGCTGTTGGTGCGAACCTAGTCTTGAAAACAAAAGGTCGCCTTGCTCTCTGAAGGCTTTCCATAAATGACGCTCTTGCTTATGTTCTGCAGAACCTATGGCTTTCCATCCTTGTTGTAGCTCTTTAAAGCGCTGTGTCGCGATCGCAAAATCAGCTTCTGGGACGGACGCTAATTGAGTAGCCTCATCCACAATATCTTGTTTTGCTTGAGCGCATTCTTGTCGATATTGATTCAGATGAGTATTGGCATGGTTCAGTAATTGATTAAAGCGCTCTTGAACCGCTTTGCCTGGTGCTCTATCTACTGGTGAGAAATCACGCCACTCTTTTTTCGCTTTCTTAAGAATATGCTCAACAGCTTGCCAATCAGGGTTCGACCAATCGAGCGAATCATAATAGGCTTCTAATAATTCACAGATCTGCTCTCGTTGAGACAGGTTCCATGCACGAATTTTACTTTGCTCTTTGAAATGTTGCTCACAAGGCGCGTAGGCATCTTGTGAAGCGTGATGAAATCGATCCCAAAGGGGCTTAATCGAACTATTGGCCTGTTGGTCAAGCTCTTTCCACTGTTGCTGTAACCGACGCACCTGTTGCGCTTTTTCAGTTGCAGGCATCTCTATGTCGATCAGTGCTTCCATAGCGACACACAATAGTTCTTTTTCAGCAATGATCGCTTGCTGTTGCTGTTGTTGTAGTTCTTGCGCTTGATGCTGTTGTGCCTCTAGATCAGTGCGTTGCTTTTTTAGATGCACAAGCTGATCCCGACACAGTTTTAACTGAGCAGGAAGTGCAAAATGGGTGGGCCAATCCTTAAAGGGTTGTAAAAACTGTGCTAACTGATCCATGGAGGAGGCTAACTCCTCAACTGTTGAAGATTGATCGATTTGCGCTTGAATCTGATGAAAAGAGGCTTGTTCTTCGACCAAGGTGAGTAAACTGTTAAGGGCCTGCTCTACAACAGCCAAGGTTTCTAGGTCCTGTGAAGGAAGGTGAGAAGATAGTTGATGCAGGGCTGTGTGTACCTGCCCTAATTTATCGGCGCTGGGAAGCTTTTCAGATAAAAGTATTTCGTGAACTTGATTCTCCAAGTCTTGTAACTGCTCTTGAGATCGTTTGGTTAGTGCCTGTTTTTCAGCTTCCTGTTGCTGTAATTCATGATGCTGGAGTAGCAGATGTTGGATATCACCCTGCGCCTGTGTAAATGCTTCTTGTTGTTTATCCGTAGCATGGTCGCTCACTTCAGACCAATGCTGAAGTAAATGGTGATAGCGTGCCTCAAAATGAGCATCTTGTTTGCTAATCAAGTCGCTCATCTGCAGAATCAACTCATCACATGCTTGCTGAGCACTCTGCTGTTCAAGCTGTTTTTGCTGTTTGTCTTTTTGTTGTTGACGGATCAGTTTGTATACCGCTTTGTCGTGCTCTTTAGCATGAGCGCCTACTTGCTGAAGCAGATCATCCTGATCAACTTGAGCCGCGGCACGCTGGCGTGTGAGTGCTATGGCGCCTTTCATGGCTAGTAGGGCTAACATGGGTTCTGCATCTATAGCAGTGAAAAAGCGATCGTGAAGCGTTGCATCACTGGAGACGCACAAAAGGGTAGCGAGTTGCTCTTTATTGAGTTGTTCAAGTTGCGCCAGTGTGACCTGTTTGCTCTGATAGAGATCACTCAATCGACAAAGGACAGCTTGTATCATCTCTTCACAGATATCTATCTCACTCAGGTCGTTTGACCCTAGCAACTGAAAGAGTTGTTCTGGATTATTGAGTTGTTGAACTGCACGTTTTCTAACTTCAAGGTCATGATCGAGTGTCGCAATCAACCACAATTTTTTGGCATCAGAGGGTTTGTCTGGATTTAATTTAGTTACTGCATTGATACGAGTTTCCACTTTGGGATGACGCCAACTCGACATAAATAGCTTAATATTAAACAACTTTACAAACATCAGTCACCGTAACCGAACCAGCGTTCGGCTATCCTTAAATTGGTATACCTCCCGATGGAGGGAGCTTATTCTAACGGGGGCAGGTGCTGTAATAAAAGACTTGACGGGAAATGAATTGAAATATAATTGACTAGATACTTAAGTCAACGTGCTGAATCAGTCCTGCCTTGCCTTCATCTGAGACGTATATGCTGGTTGAACGGATCACTCCAAGGCGTTCATCGCCCAGAGTGTTATTGAGTGTGAAAGGGGTATCAGCGTTTCCGAGATAGATGGCACCGATGCCAGCATCTTTCAAGCTGATCAGTTGTTGGCTTTCACCTTGTCCAGGTTTTAACCAAAGGCGCAGGTGTTCAAAAATGAAGTCATTTTCATCGATCCAGCCATTGCCATCATCATCGTATTGGGCAAGTTCAGCAAAGCCATCACCGGTTTTGGCGCCAAACAGTTCACTGCCATCGTTGATGACCCCATCGCCGTTTCGGTCCAAGGCTAAAAAAGCACTGTTCTGACCCAGCATGGGAATAGACTCTTGATGACCATCCAGGGTGAGATCAAATTCAAAACGTTCTTCGCTTAACTGAGCGGCTTGGCCATCAAAACTGATCACTAATGGGTCTTTGAGGGCGGCACCTAAGCGCAGAGAAAATTCGTTATGTTGCTCCAATTCACGACTCATGTTTAAGGCAATATCTATCTCAATCTCTTGACCATCTTGCGTGGTAACTAAACCCTTGGCTTGAAATTGACTCATCTCCTGTTGATAAAAGCGTTCACTGACATGATATTCCAGACTAGCGCCAGGAGGTTGTGCTATGGGTTGTTCTTCTGTTGCCGGTTGTGGCGGATCAGGGGTAACGCTAGATTGTTTGTGTGTGGGTTCTGTTGATGCCGTGCCAGATGATTTGCGGATTCTCAGATCTGTGATACTGAACTCAATTTCACGCCCAGTAATGCTAGATAGCAAGGTTTTGACCAAGGTGATGCGCATTCGGTCTTCTGGTGAGAGTTCAAATATATCTTCCTCTTCAGCATCCATATCCAGTGCTTGTGCTTCGGTCAGCGCTGACTGAGAAGAAGCAGGCGTGTCTGAATTGGCGGCCACGTGTTGCTGGTTCAGACTATCGACTTGTTGTCCGAGAGTCTCTGCCTTAGCGGCTAATGAGGGTGCACCCAGCTGTGTCGCTAAAGATTCATAGGTGCTGAGTTGACGCTGTTCTGCGGAGTGTTGCTGTTGAAAATGCAACTCGCTCATCTGTCCGTTTTGATTGGGTAATCGTACAGAAAGTTGTTCTTCACGTGTTACCCGTGAAGTGGCTTGGTAGGCGGTATTAAGCTGTAATTGTGACGATTCGATACGCATAGTGAGCACCCAGTTTAACTGCTTGGGCTGACTGACTGCATCTATATCAGCAGACACCCTAAGGTGCTGTATCGGCCATTTGTGCTAAAGCTTTACTGACTGCATCGGCGACCTGCTTTTTTGTTATTGTGGAATCAATTCCAGATCCCCATCGACATAAAGCCAGCGGTCATTCTCTTTGCGAAAGCGCGATGTTTCGCGTAATAGACCGTCACCTTCAGGGCTTTCAAAGCTGGCTTCAAAGGTGACCTCACCGGTTGAATCGGTGGCTTGTCCTGCGGTGGTTGATAAAATACTTAGCTTAATCCAGTTGGTAATCTGGGATTGCTCCATCAGAAGCTCGCGATCCTCTTCGCGGCGATTCTCGGGTGCTGTTGTATCAACCAGATAGTCGATGGCGCCAACAGAAAATGCACTGTAACGAGAACGCATCAGTGCTTCGGCTGTTTTAGCCGGTCGGCTTCCATTAATGGCGGGAGCACAGCAAAAATTGAAGGGCTTTCCTGACTGACAGGGGCATAGTTGATCGGTGCTGGATTGATCTTGCAACATAGGGTGATACCTAGGTGAATGTCTGATAACCTTCAGCATACCATGGCCGCTAAGCCATATAAACGATATGGATAATCGACTTTAGCACGAGACTTTTGCATGACCTACGAAGCAACTTTTTATTGGCATGATTACGAAACTTCCGGCACCGATCCGAAACGTGATCGGCCGATGCAGTTTGCAGGCATTCGCACTGACATGAACTTAAACATCATCGGTGATCCCTTAGTGCTTTACTGTGCTCCCAGCGATGATTTTCTACCCCACCCTATGGCGTGTCTGATTACTGGGATAACCCCCCAAAAAGCGCTTCAAGAGGGGGTCAGCGAGGCGGAGTTTATTCAGCGCATTCATCAGGAACTATCGAAGCCTGGCACCTGTGCTGTTGGTTACAATAGTCTTCGATTTGATGATGAAGTGACCCGCTATACACTCTATCGCAATTTCTTTGACCCCTACGCACGGGAGTGGCAAAACGGTTGTTCCCGTTGGGACATTATCGATATGGTGCGCTTAACGCGTGCGTTGAGACCCAAGGGCATTCAATGGCCTCACTATGAAACTGGAGCACCGAGTTTACGCTTAGAAGATCTGTCAAAAGCGAATGGTTTAGCGCACCAACAAGCACATGATGCATTATCCGATGTATACGCCACGATAGCGTTGGCTAAGCTCATTAAAGAAAAGCAGCCCAAGTTGTTCGACTTTGTGTTTCAGCACCGAAGTAAACAGCGGGTGAGGGAAAAGCTGGATAGCCAGACGATGAAGCCCGTCTTGCATGTCTCTTCCAAGTATCCGACTGAGCTGGGTAACTTAGCAGTGGTCTCCCCCATTGCGGAGCACCCAGTCAATAAAAATGCCGTCATCGTATGGGATTTACGTTATGACCCTGCACCGTTAAATGACTTGTCTGTGGAGGAGATAAAAACGCTGTTGTATACCCATCATAAAGAACTCCCAGCGGATGCTCCTAAAATTGCACTGAAGTTAGTCCATACCAACCGTTGTCCTATTATCGCACCAGCAGGCATGTTATCGGGCAAAGAAGCCTCACGCTGGAAAACGCCGGGAGACTTGTGTCGTACCAACTTGGCAAAACTGCGTGAAACACGAGCATTATGGCTTCCCAAACTGGAAGAACTCTATGCCCATAATGATCTGCCGATCGATAAAAACCCAGATCATATGCTATATAGCGGTGGCTTTTTTAGTGATGCCGATCGTCACCTCATCGAGGAAGTGAGACAAGCGACACCAGAACAACTTCAAGCGTTATCGCCCCCTTTTCAAGATCCACGCTTACCGGAACTCCTGCTAAGATATAAAGCAAGAAACTTTAGTTACCTGCTTTCAGAAGAGGAGCAACAGCAGTGGGAGGAGTATCGAAGCCGTCAACTGTTAGGGCCAGATAATGATGGTTGCCTGACAGTGACAGAGTTATTTGATGAACTGAACCGCATTGCCACCGAGCAGGAAATCAGTCCAGCACAGCAACATATCTTAGAAGAGTTAGCCTTGTATGCTGAGTCGATTTATCCCATGGAGCTTTAAACCATGAAAGGTGTTTACAAAGCCAGCCTGTTGTTGACAGCGATGGCGTGTGCTTTGTCAGTAGTGGCATTAGAGTATGAGGTGGTCATACCCGAAGGATACACTGGAGGGCGCTTTCATGGTGGGGATGTTTTTGAGCGTCGCGAGGGTTGGCAATCCTTTGACCCTGAGATCATGCCTGAAGTCTATCCGTCCGATCCAGAGCCTGTCCCGGAACCCGTGGTGGTGATGTACTCTCCAAGCATTGTGGAGCCTGAAGTCGAAGAGTTGATGAACCTGCCTGAGCCTATTCCAGAGTTACAGGGGGAAGATCGTATTTTTGCAGATATTCGTGAGGATATTCGTGAGCAACGCTGTTTTGCGTTGGGCTTAGGCCGAGATTGTGATCCCGATGTTGGTTTTACCGGAGAAGTCACCTTAGAAACAGTGTCAGGAAGAGAAGTGGACACTGAAATGCTTGGTGCGTCTAATTTTTACCGCCGTTTAGCCGCTCTGGACGAGGAGCCTGATATCGAAGATCGATTCAGGCTCCTTGAAGAGTCCTTTGTACCCGATTTATCCCCTCTATTTTCGGAATAATCACGCTTTGTTAATGGAACTGGCTATCCACTCGTTGCTGTAACAAGCGCTGAGTTGCGCGTAAATCGGGCGCTTTAAACTCTTCTGATGTTTCTAAGAAATCACCGAAGCTTCGAATTTGATATTCGCGCTGTTGTAATAAGGATAGCTGTTCAATGAGTGCTTCTCGAGTCACCTTGCCAACCTCTTCAGCTAACAAAAGGTGCGTGGTAAATTGATTGTCACGATCCAGTTCCCGCCAATAGCGTTGAGAGCGTTCCGATAACCGCAGGTCCGGTTGGAGTAAACGGGACTGCAGTCCTTGTCTAAACTCATCTAACTGCTGATCAGTGAGTTGATTCAGGTCTTCATAGGTTTGTTGTAAAAACTGATCATAGTAGTCTTCCAGTTTGACCGGGTCAGCGACTGGTGACTGAACGATCAGTGCAATACCTGGGACGTCACTCATCGGTAAATAGTTAGCAAATACGATATAACCCAGCTGTTTTTGCGTCCGCAACTGAGAGTAGAAGGGCGTCGAGATCACTTCATTGAGCAGAGCAACCTTGGCTCTTTGGCTCAGGCTGGTATCACTCCCTTGTAGATAGCGGATCAGAGTGGCATCAGAGTGCTCTAATAGCAATGTATCTGTCAGCTTCTCTTGTTCGGGTACTTTAACCACGGGTACCCGTATTCCCGAAACAGGTTGGCTATGGATAAGTAGGTCATCCTGAATCATTTGTCCCATTGCTAAGGCAGTGTCAGAAGTGAGGTTGCCGTGTGCGAGAACTCTCACTTCAGTTTCAATGAAGAGTTCAGTCAAAAACTGCTCTAACTGCTCTGGTGTGATCGATTCTAGCGCCTCTAGACGATCTTCAGGGCTCCAGCGTGACATTAAGCTGGTAAACAGATGTTGCATGGCAAGTTGGTAAGGCCCTTCTTGTCGTTGGTTGATTAACTGCTCTTGCGCTTGTGTGGTGACACGTTCAAAGCGCGAAGCGGTTATGTCAGGGTTATGCATCGCCTGGATTAAAGTCTCCAGCATGACTGGCTGTTTATCGTTATAGCCAGATAACTGCATGGATACACCGCGTAAATGAGGGTATATAGAAACGTTTAAACCCGCCAGTGATGCATCGTAAAGCTGAGCATTTAACTGGTCATTGAGTAGGCGTGCATACAGATCTAGCATCACGGCATTTTCAGCACTGGCCATGGCAAGGTGGGTCATGATGGCCACAAATAAGTCAGCTCTGGGTCGCAAAAACTGTTGGTCTTGTTGGAACCAGAGTGTAAAGCCCGGTTCGTCGATTAACCGAATCGGTGTCTCGCTGGCTTGATCTTCACGCACCACTAAGTCGATGGATTGGGGCATAAACGGGTTTAATGAGCGTAGTGTCAGTGCTGAATGGGCAGAAGGAGAAGACCAGGCTAGGGTTCTTTCGTCGGCAATAGGAAAGAATCGATAACCTGCGTTGTAACGCTGTTCCACATGTTCAGCTTCAACCTCTGGATGTTGTAGGGTAAGGAGGAGGTTATTGGGGTTCAGCTGATCTAAAAACTGCTCAATGAGCTCAGGCTCAAAGACTTCAAGTAAATAAGGGCCCTTCAGCAGATATTCTG
>SLCQ01000168.1 GCA_007125745.1 Nitrincola sp. | reverse complement strand
TTCTCATCACGCGTCATCGACGCGCCGGGACTTTGCTCACCATCACGTAGCGTGGTATCAAAAATAATGACGTTATTCTGGCTCATGACATGGCTCCCATTGAAATCTGATTGCAACACTTAAATGTTTGTTGCTCTATGCTTCTATTTTAATACGTAATGATGTGTAACCGCTAATGATTCGCGGATTCAGTTAGCATTGAATGGTGAAGGTTTGAGGGCTACACTTCTGAACATCATAAACAATGGTTTAGACAAGGAAAACGGAATGCCTCCCACAGACTTTGACAAATTGATTGATCGTCGAGACACTGCAAGCCAAAAGTGGGAGCGTTATCGTGATACCAGTGTGTTACCCATGTGGGTTGCTGATACTGACTTTATAGCGCCCTCTGCCGTCTTAGAATCGCTACATAAACGAATTGATCATGGCATTTTTGGTTATACCAACACACCGCAAGAGTTGATCGAGCAAGTTCAAGCGCGACTGTCCAAAATGTACAACTGGCAAATCACTGCCGATGAGTTAGAGTGGTTACCTGGCCTAGTGCCTGGTCTGCATTTAGCATGTCGTGCAACAGGCTCTAGTGGCACAGCGGTGATGACACCTTGCCCTGTCTATCCACCTTTTATGACCTCGCCACACTTATCGGACCGAGAATTGATTAAAGCACCGCTTGTCCTTGACGGTCAACGTTACGTTCTCGACTTTGATGCATTAGAAGGCTCCATTACTGAAAACACCCGCTTGATGCTTTTCTGTAATCCTCACAATCCAGGCGGAACCGTTTTTCGCCGAGAGGAGCTTGAGCAGTTGGCAGAGTTCGTTATCAAGCATGACCTGATTATCTGCTCTGATGAGATCCACTGTGATCTTATTCTGGAAGAAGGACTTCAGCATATTCCTATTGCCAGCTTGCATCCTGAAATTGCCGATAGAACCATTACGCTAATGGCGCCCAGTAAAACCTTTAACATTGCCGGACTCGGTTGCTCTTTTGCGGTGATTCAAAACCCACAACTGAGACGCGACTTTCAGCGCGCCCGCAAAGGTATTGTTCCTGATGTGAATCTGTTGGGTTATACAGCAGCTTTAGCATCCTTCCGCGATGGCGATGCTTGGCATCAAGCTCAAATCGACTATCTACGAGGCAATCGTGATTATTTATTTGAACAGATCAACACTATTCCAGGATTATCACTACTACCCATTGAGGCGACTTATCTTGCGTGGATAGACATCAGTGCCGCACGGCTCGAAAACCCCGCTCATTTCTTTGAGCAAGCGGGTGTTGGCATGTCGCCCGGTAGAGACTTTGGTGATGAGCGCTTTATGCGACTGAACTTTGGTTGTCCTAGAAGCTTATTGGAAGAAGCTGTTGATCGGATACGTCGAGGGTTATTGAATCACTTGCCGGCTTGAACTGACTTGAGCAGGGAATCAAGCCCGCTCAAACCCAAACGGAATCACCTCTGCAATCGATTCCACCTTCAGTTTACGCATCAACAAACGATCAACCCCCAGTGCCACACCGCTACATCGGGGCAAGCCGTGCTCTAGAGCTTTAACCAAACGTCGCTCCAAAGGTCGCTGAGGCAAGCCTAAGGCGGCACGTTGTTGCTGATCGGCACTGAGTCGGGAAGCTTGCTCTTGTGGATTGACCAACTCGTGATAACCATTGGCCAACTCTAAGCCATCAAGGTAGAGCTCAAAGCGTTCTGAAACCATGTTTCCCGTAGGGTCAGGATGCACACAAGCCAACGCCGCTTGACTTGGTGGATAGCTATGTACAAACACAGCGCCACTGAGTTGCGGTTCAATCAGATGAGACATCAACAAATTTAGCCAAGTATCACGATCCTCATCCTCAAACTCGGCTTCAATGGTTTGCCGACAGGCATCCTGTAACTCCGATAAAGAAGCCTGAAAAGGATCAACACCTAAGACTTCTAAAAACAGATCACGATAAGAGACACGCCGCCAAGCCAAATCTGGTATCTGCTCAGACACCAACGACTCAACTTCATCCATCAGGTCATGCAGTGAAAAGCCCAAACGATACCACTCCAGCATCGTAAATTCTGGATTATGTCGCCTACCCACTTCACCATTACGGAATACTTTGCCCAGTTGATAGATATCGCCCAACCCAGCGGCCAACAATCGCTTCATCGCATACTCAGGAGAGGTTTGCAGATGCAAAAGTTGTCCTTCAGCATTGGGATGGGGCCGATATTCAGCCGATAAAGAGTCAATAAAGGGATCACTAACAGCGCAGTGAGAGAGGATTTGAGTATCCACTTCCATCACATCACGCTGATCAAAAAAATGACGAATAGACTTGAGCAATGAAGCCCGCTGACGTAGATGCGCCAGCGATGCTGTCGGTTGCCACTCAACCGAGTAGGTCATCAATTACGCACGACTCACGTAATCACCGGTACGCGTATCAATACGTAACACTTCACCAATTTCGATAAACAAAGGCACACGCACAATAGCACCCGTGCTTAAAGTTGCAGGCTTAGAGCCACCCTGAGCAGTATCACCTTTTAATCCAGGGTCTGTATCTACCACCTCTAGCTCGACAAAGTTAGGAGGCGTCACAGCAATAGGGTTACCGTTCCAAAGAGTGATGGTAATTTTATCTTGTTCTTTCAGCCACTTCGCCGAATCACCCACTGCATTTTGATCTGCTGCAACCTGCTCAAAGGTGTTAGGGTCCATAAAGTGCCACATCTCACCATCGCCATAGAGATACTCCATATCAGTGTCCATGACATCTGCGCCCTCAATCGATTCATTCGATTTAAACGTTCTCTCCCAAACGCGGCCAGTAATGAGATTACGCATTTTCACACGCGTAAAAGCTTGACCTTTACCCGGTTTAACAAACTCAACATCCAGCATGCTACATGGATCACCATCGAGCATCACTTTAAGACCATTTTTGAACTGATTTGCAGAATAGTTAGCCATTCAGGTTTCCTTGACTCAAGCCGATTTTAAAAATTGACAGTTATTCTACTTCAAACCACAATGCAGTCCAATTTTGCAGTACAAATAATCTAATCGATCTAGGTTCAATGCGCTATTCACGCTATATTGCCGCTTCAAAAAAAGCAGGAGAGCTATGCATCCTATTCCAATAATGCCGGTGCGCACTTGGCAAGATGAGCTCCGTGATAGCATCACCGACCCTGCGCAACTATTGAAAAGACTGGATCTGCCTGAAGATCTTTTAGAAGGTGCCAGTCTGGGTGCTTCGCTCTTTGAGCTACGCGTACCCGAACCTTATTTATCACGAATTGAAAAAGGCAATGCAAGGGACCCTTTACTGCTACAGGTGCTACCACTGACACAGGAAGCGCATAAAATTCCAGGATACACAACAGATCCCTTGGAAGAAAAAGATGCCAACCCACTGCCCGGACTAATTCACAAGTATACCCATCGCGTACTGTTAGTCTTGAGCGGAGCCTGTGCCATCAATTGCCGTTACTGTTTTCGACGTCACTTTGCTTATCAAGAGAACCAACTGGGTAAAGAGCAATGGCAAGCCATCTTAGCTTACCTGCACCAACACCCTGAGATTGAAGAAGTGATCTTCTCTGGAGGAGATCCGCTCGCAACGCCTGATAATCGGCTCCAGCGGATGATAAACGACCTTGAACAGATCCCTCATCTACAACGCTTACGTATACATACCCGACTACCGGTCGTTATCCCTTCACGCATCACGCCTAGTTTGCTCAACATGCTAACAAAGACTCGTTTATCCCCAGTGATGGTTTTACATATCAATCATGCCAACGAAATAGATGAACAGGTTAAGCAGGCTGTCGGTAAGTTAAAACAACTACATATCACGCTATTAAACCAAAGTGTTTTGTTGCGCGGTATCAATGACAATGCAACTGTACAAAAAACACTCAACAAAACCCTTTTCGCGGCAGGCATATTGCCTTATTATCTGTTCTTATTCGATCCGGTCGCCGGTGCTGCCCATTTTGATCTACCTGAGCAACGGGCTCGTCAAATACTTGCCGAGATGCAGGCCAGTTTACCGGGCTACTTATTACCCCGACTGGCCATTGAGATACCGGGAAAAGCTTCAAAAACATTAGTAACACCCTTAGACGACTAAAAATCATCGGAGTGATTTCATGAAAATGGCGAACCCTCTTCGCACCTTAACATCTGCGAAACAATCTTTGTTTCGCTCTACGATTATGCTAATCACCGCCATCAGCTTAACGGGGTGCTTAAGCCTATCAACGAAAACCGAACCTGAACCGGTAGCTGAAGTCCCTCCTCCCCCCGCATTACCCAAACCTGCCTTACTGATCAGCCACATGACTCCAGAAACGCCTAAAGCTCGTGGCGATGTAGGTGCTTACATCGATTTCATTAACGGTACGGATTTAACCGTTAAGTATGTCATGTTCAAAACCACCGCTTATGATCACAACGGACGTATTGTTCCTTCCAAGCGCTCTGGTGATCCAAATACTTGGCTACGCGTTGCCGGACCATTTGCCCCTGGGCAGGCCAGTGGAAGCCGTCACTGGGAACAACTTTGGCAAAATCACAACCTACGTTGCTTTGAAATTGAAGGCGTAGAACTGATTTATTTGGATGGCATGGTCGAGTTTTATGATGCAGACCGCATTGCGATTTTGCCTGGAAGTGATTCGGATAATAGCTGTAGTTAAAACCAGATAATAGGTGCGTGTCAGTTCACTTAGCTGGCACGTTTTTTATATTAGTTAAAGGTAAAAAACCTCTTCATCCATTCGGTCAAAATCGTCAGGAACTTGAAACTCACCTGCCAAAAAACCAATACGTTTAACCTCTGACTCTGCAGGAGCATTATAAGCAGCAATTGTCGATTACCATTAGGAGGTAACTCATGCGTAATATTGATCCAGTCACACCAGGCGAACTACTCAAAGAAGAGTTTCTAGAACCCATGGGTATCTCTCAATATCGTCTCGCCAAAGAAATTGGTGTACCCGCCCAAAGAATAGGTCAAATCATTGCCGGAAAACGGTCAATAACGGCAGATACAGATCTACGACTTTGTCGTTTCCTTGGTTTGTCCAATGGTTATTGGTTGCGTACTCAAGCAGCATTTGACACTGAGATTACAGAAGATGCTCTTGAAGATCAGCTAAAGAATATTCGACCTTATACAGAGGTGAGCCATGAATTCAAGAATTCAAT
>SLCQ01000260.1 GCA_007125745.1 Nitrincola sp. | reverse complement strand
GTGCGTAGCATAGTCGCCTTTTTTAAAACAAAAAGTGAGAATTAAGATATAAGTGTAGCAGTAAATGCGCCCGTGTTAATCAGATGATGGAGGCGGCACCTCATTACCAATAATGATCGCAATCCATCGCGTACCCTGATTTTGCTCCAGAGCAATTTTGACAATCATGGTTAAGGGTATCGATAGAAACATACCCACCGGACCAAACAGCCAGCCCCAGAGTATTAAGGAAAGAAAAACCACCAAAGGTGAAAGCCCTAAACCACGGCCCATAAAGCGCGGTTCAATTAAATTACCCATCACGACATTGATGGTGACATAGCCTAAAACCACCAACATGGCATCGCCTAAACCCAACTGCACCAGCGCCAGCAAAACGGCTGGAACGGCGGCAATTAATGAGCCTACATTGGGTATATAGTTCATCAACATAGCGATGAGTCCCCATAATATTGGGAAATCGACATCTAACCACCAAAGCCACAGTGTGACTAAAACACCCGTCACAAAACTGATGGTTGTTTTGATCATCAAGTATTGATTCACCTGTTTCATAAACCCATGGGCATCACTGATCGATTTGTCAGCATTGGGTAACGCCGCACGCAGTTTATCGGTAAAACCAGCCCCTTCCATCAATATAAAGATGACAATAAAGATCACTAAGAACAGGTTAGTCAGGAGTGAACCTATGCCTGCCAAAGCACTGCCGACCCAGCCCATCATTTGAGAGGGGTTTAAATGGGTCATGACCATATCTCTATTAACGGGAATATCCCAGCGTTCTAGATGCGGAAGCCAATCGACAATTAAACTTTGGAGTCGATTTTGATATAGGGGTAAGCGGGTTAAAAAGGCATCGATTGATTGGCTGACAATCATCACCAAGGCGCCACCGAAAATGATCAGCACCGATAACACGATCAGAACCGCTAGAGAAGAAGGCACACCCCGCTTAGCTAACCCACGCAAAAAAGGCGTACTGATAATGGCGACAAACATCGCCAGCATTATCGGTATCACAATGGTTTCTGCGGCTTTCAGGCCGGCCAAAATAATAATGATACCGGCCATGCCGACCAACCACTTCAATCCTTGACTATCTGACATCTAATGCCTCTTCCGATTCGTATCTTTAAAAGAAAGAATTGTATACTTTATCTAAGCATTTCCCAAAGAATTCGGCAGATTTATCTTAACAGGGCTCAATTAGGAATCACCATGCTAAAAGCAACGGGCATCAGCAAATCTCACCACACACCTCAAGGCCCGCTTACCCTGTTTACTGAGTTAAATTTCACCCTGAATCCAGCTGAGAGTGTCGCCTTAATGGGAGAATCGGGTAGTGGAAAATCCACGCTACTGCACATACTGGCCGGTTTAGAGCCCGCCGACGCCGGTAACATTCTCCTTCATGAACACAATTTGACCTCACTAAACGACCGCCAGCGTGCACATATAAGACGTGACTATTTTGGTGTTATCTTTCAGCAACTCAATTTAATTCCCAGTTTATCCGTTTATGACAACCTGGTATTCCAAGCACGTTTAGCACAGCGGCTGGAGCATCACTGGTTAGATCATCTGATAGCAGAGTTAGGGTTACAACAGCTCTTATCACGCTACCCATCGCAACTGTCGGGTGGGCAACAACAGCGCGTAGCCATAGGCCGTGCTCTGGCCGCTAAAACACCCTATATTCTGGCCGATGAACCTACAGGAAGCTTGGACGAGATCAATGCAGAGCAAGTGATGTCACTCCTTCTGGCACTGGTCAAAGAAACAGGCACCAGCCTTTTCATGGTCACCCACAGCCAAGCACTGGCACAGCGACTGGATCGGTCCTTAACGCTTCGTCAAGGGCAACTCGTCTAATGCTGTTTCAACGCTCATCTGTTTGGGTATTGCACGCCCTACTCAGCCATTGGTGGAAACATCCTGTTCAACTCAGCACCTTAATGGTGGGGTTAGTGGCGGCCACGGCCTTATGGAGTGGTGTGCAAGCACTTAACCAACAAGCCCGTATGAGTTACGACCAGGCGGCACAGCGTTTCAACAGTCTTAACCAAGCACAGCTAACAGGTATCAACCAACAACCCATAGCACAACAGGATTATGTGCAACTTAGGCGTTTGGGCTGGCCGGTCACACCCTTGGTCGAAGGCCAGCTGACCACCGATTTGTCCCCACAGTATAGCTTCACCCTTGTGGGAATCGAGCCGATGACACTGCTTAATACCGAAAGCGCACAAGCACCGGCAACCGGATTACCCACAAACCTCTCACTGAATCAGTTTTTAACACCACCCTGGGAGGTGTGGCTGTCTGCGCGAACTAAAGAGGCTGTTTTACAAGCATTTGAAGGGGTCGATACAGGCTTTCCGCTAAACCCTCTGGGTGAGCGGCCCAACTTAAGGGTCAGTAATGCGTTAGCTGATTATGAGATGATGACCGATATCTATCTTGCACAGTATTGGCTGGAGATGGATCAACAACATTCGCGTCTGTTGTTATTACAGGATACCTTTGCCCAGCCACTACCGAACGAACTCAGTTCAAGGTTACGTGTCATCATTCCGCAAAGCGACCATGATATATCTCGCTTAACAGAAAGCTTTCACTTGAACTTGACTGCACTCAGTCTGCTGGCCTATTTGGTTGGCCTCTTGATGGTCTATTCGGCGATGCATCTAGCCATGAATCAACGCCGATCCTTATATCGGGTGATCACCGCCTGTGGCATTGATCAACGACATCTCATGGCCTGTGTATTAACGGAACTCTTGCTATTAAGCGCCCTGATTGCATTGCCCGGATTGCTGTTAGGTTATTGGATCGCCTCCTGGCTATTGCCCGATCTTTCAACTAGCCTTGCAGGGCTCTATGGTGCTCAGGTCGATGCTAACCTGTCCCTGACATCACGCTGGTGGTTTCAGGGCTTGATGATGGCGTGGGCAGGAACCCTGTTAGCTTCACTACTTCCTTTGCTTCGCTTGCTCAACAACAAACCCAACAACCGACCCGACGCTAACATCATCCATTTTTCGGGTTCAGTTGGCAGTAGGCTCATGACGCTCGCGCTGATTTCTGCCACAGCCGCACTTGCTGTCGCCTATACAGGGCAATCACTGTTAAGCGGATTTCTACTCTTAGGGCTTATTTTTACCACCGCCGCATTATTGCTTCCGCTTCTCGTTGACAAGGTGTTAGCACTAGGACAAGCACTCTTCTCATCGGCCTTAGGTCAATGGCTTTGGGCGGATGCCAGATTGCAAATATCGCATTTGGCGATTGCGCTGATCGCATTACTCTTGGCGTTATCCACCAGTATTGGTGTGGGAGGAATGGTCGAAGGGTTTCGTCATACCTTTGTGGGCTGGCTGGATCAACGCCTAGCGGCTGAGGTTTATGTGCGAGCTGACTCCCAACAGCAGGCCGATGAACTCTATGCGTGGTTAGATCAGCATGAACAGGTCAAGGCTATTCTACCCTCGGCAAGAGCCGACAGGGTGTTACACCAAACTCCAATCGAATTACGCGGTATTCAGGTGCATGCAACCTATGTTGATCACTGGCCTTTGTTAAGCCGTATGGATGACGCTTGGTCACAGATCGAAGATCAAGGCGCTGTGATGATCAATGAACAATTAGCGCGTCAGTTAGCCTTGAATCTGGGTGACTCCATCCCTCTTTCGACAGATACTTCTTTTTCAGTGGTTGCTATCTATAGTGACTATGGGAACCCGAAAGGGCAGGTAATGATGTCCATAGAAACGCTCTATCAGCACTGGCCTCACGCTGAGCAAGGCAGTTTTGCGCTACGAGTCGATCCCGACCAGCTGGATAGCCTCAAGGATCAATTGAATGAACACTTTTCACTGGGTGACAATCAAGTCTTGGATCAACTCGCGGTGAAAGACTTTTCTATCCGACTGTTTGAACGCACCTTTGCCGCCACACGAGCACTCAACTTGTTAGTCTTGGGGGTGGCGTCTATTGCGCTGTTGAGCAGTCTTCTTACGCTCTCTAGTCTGCGCCTGACTCAAATGGCGCCCGTTTGGGCGTCGGGTGTCTCGCGCCAGCAACTGATGTTTTTCGAGTTGATGCGTTTACTCTTCATAGCCTTGATCACAGCGATGCTGGCCATCCCATTAGGACTGTTAATCAGCTACTGCCTTGTCACGGTCATTAATGTCAGAGCCTTTGGCTGGGCGTTACCCTGGCAAATCTTCCCGCAACAATGGTTTAATTTAACCCTGTCTGCTTTGATCAGTGCTTTACTGGCCGCTATTATTCCACTGCTAAAACTGCGCTTTAGCTCACCTGGCAAACTGTTAAAGGGGTTTCGTGATGATCAGTAACCGCTTCATCGCCAGCCTGTTTCTGCTCCTATTGATCAAGATGATCTCAGCCTGTTCGCAAGAACAGCCTACCTCTCAGGGGTTTGCCGGTTTAGGAGCCGAAGCTGAAGGGTTTGCTCAAGTGATGCCTAATCCAACGATCACCTACCCCGACGCACTCAACATGCACCCCGACTATCGTATTGAGTGGTGGTATGTCACAGCGAACCTAGAAAGTGATTCGGGTAAACGCTTTGGCGTTCAATGGACACTGTTTCGCCAAGCCAACTCCCCTGCTCCCCAACGAGAGGGTTGGGCTAATCAACAACTCTGGTTAGGCCATGTGGGTATCACCCATGCAGATCAACATCTGTTTGCTGAACGTTACGCACGAGGGGGCATTGGCCAGGCCGGCATTATGATGCCTCAGTTTCACGCCTGGATAGATGACTGGAGTCTTAAAGCGTTGGACGAAGAGGCGCAGTTTTTGGCTGTGTCTGCCGCAGATGAAGGGTTTCACTATCAACTCAGCCTAAGTAAAACAGGCCCCTATATTTTACAAGGTGATCAAGGATTTAGTGTTAAATCGGACCAGGGTCAAGCGTCCTACTATATGAGCCTTCCCTTTCTGGATGCTGAAGGTTCAATTACCTTAGGCGATGAAACCTTTTCCGTCACCGGCCAAGCGTGGATAGATCGAGAGTGGAGTAGTCAGCCACTGGCTGAAGATCAGCAGGGCTGGGACTGGTTTTCATTACACTTAGACAATGGCGATAAGCTCATGCTTTTTCGCTTAAGGCATGCTCATGAAAATCACTATTTCTCTGGTACCTATATCAGCGCAAATGGCAACGCCTACCCCTTGCGTCCAGAGCAAATTCAGATGCGCCCCTTAACAGAGCACAAGGTCGCAGGCCGTCAAGTACCGGTTGAGTGGCATTTAACCCTTGATGATCATCAACTCGATGTCACCACCCGACCACTCAACCCTAACAGCTGGATGGCGACAGGGATCGCTTACTGGGAGGGGCCTATCACATTTTCCGGCACACACTCTGGTCGAGGCTATCTGGAAATGACCGGATATTAAGGATTAATAGTCTCCAAGAATTTCTATACGACTATTGCCCATACCCTGTTGTTTAACCAGATGTATCTGCACCGGAATACGCTGTTTGAGTGCCTCAACATGACTGATAATACCGATGGTTTTACCCGTCGCATTCAAGCAATCTAGCGCATCCAGAGCAACTTCTAAGGTTTCTGCATCTAAGGTGCCAAACCCTTCATCCAGGAATAGAGAATCGATGCGGGTTTTATGGCTAACCAAAGCCGATAAACCTAAGGCGAGGGCCAAGCTGACCAAAAAGCTCTCGCCACCTGACAGCGTCCGAGTATCGCGTTGAGCATCTGCTTGCCAAGTATCAATAACAGCTATCTCTAACTCAGCATCCATTTTTCGGGTCAATTGAAAGCGATTATGCAAGCGCTCTAGTTGCGCATTGGCTAAACTGATCAAGTGATCTAAGGTTAAACTTTGGGCAAAGCGTCGATATTTGGCACCGTCCCGTGAACCGATCAAATAGTTCAGGTGTTGCCACTGATCATACACCTGTCGTTGCTGATCAATACGCAAATTTATCTCGGCATAGCGCTGACGTTGCGTATCATCCTGCTGTAATTGCTGTTGCAACTGCCCTAATTGCACACCGAGGTTACGTAACGCTTGTTCAAGCTCATTCACCTGGGCTTGCTGTGTTTCTAACGAGCTTTCTGTAGAGACTTTGTTCTCTAATAACTGACGCTGTTGCCACAATGTATCGGCTCTCACCTTTAGGCTTTCCAGGGATTCTTGTAATCGCTGTTGTGTGTTGACCAGTGATTCATAAGTAGCGCTATCCAGCAAGGCTAATCTGAAGTCTGCCTCTTGGGTAAATTCACTGGCCGAAAACGCCTGTTGCCATTGCTGTTCCGCATCTTTGAGGTTCTGCAGACTGTTTTGAAGCGCTTCGGTCTCAGATTGATACTGCCCCTCAATACGCCGCATAGCCAAAAAAGCCTCTTGTATTTTCTTTTCATGTGCTTGAATGCGCTTTAGGTGCTGTCTATCTGCTTCGATCTTGGCCTCTAGTGTCGTGAAAGATGCCATGGCTTCAGCAACCACTTCCTCTGTTAAAGCTGTTTTATTGACCTGTTGCATCACATCATTCAGGCGTTGGTTGATATCCCGCCACTGCTGTTGCTGAAGCGTTTGCTGTTGCTCAAGATGATTCAACTCGGTCTTGGCTTGCGCAGTGTGTTCTGCCAGCTCAATACCCTGTTGATTAATCTTTTCTCGTTGCTCTTTTAAGGCTTCTAAGGTCTGCTCAGTGTCCGTTAAATTAATGCCCTGATAGACGTCAATGGCTGGGTGCTCTCGAGAACCGCATAGAGGACAAGGCATACCTGGCTGTAGCTGAGCCCTATGTGATTCAAGCTCTTGAATTCGAAGCTCTTGCTGAAGCAGTTTCTGCTTGTCTTCTACCTGCTCTTTTAGCTGTCTTGATTGAGCACGCAGTTGCTCCAATGTCACCTGATTCAACGTCAGCGTTTGCTTTAGCTTGAGCTGTTGCTGTGTGGATTCATCCAACTGTTTCGCGAGTGACGCTTTATCAGCAAGCCATTGCGCCACCTTTTGCCACAAGGCTCTCTGCTCAACCAGAGATAACGATTGTTGAGACAGTGACTCTTCGGTTTGCAAGGCTTGTTGATCGGTCAGCTCTTTGAAGGATTCCTGAAGCTCGGTTAACTCATCTTGATACTGGCTTAATGTGAGTTGTGTCTTCTGTAAACGCTCTTGATCACGAGTATGTTGTGCACGCGCCTTTCCAAGATAATCCCAAGGTTGCTTCAACTGCACTGCGATCTGATGCCATTCTATCCGCTTGAGCTCTGGTGCAAATGCCTGCCACTGTTGCTCAATAGCCTGTCGTTCAGCAACAACCTGTTGATGTTGTTGCGTCAGGGACAGAAATTGACGCAGGTCTTGTAACAGCTGTTGTTCTTTTGCTAGGCGTGGTTTTAGCTCCAGCTCTTGTTCCTGCAACAAAGATTGCTGTTCAACAAGAAGCTGTCGTTCTTCATCCGTTAAACAGGTGACACCACTCAGATGACTTTGAAGTTGCTCTAATGCAAGCTTTTGCTGTTGCATGCTGTCATAGACCCTGGCCGAAATCACACCATAAATCTCTGTTCCCGTTAGCTCCTCTAATAACTCTGCACGCTCATTGGCACCGGCATTTAGAAACGCCGCAAAGCCACCCTGAGCTAACAACATCGAGCGGGTAAACCGATCAAAATCCAAACCGCTTAGGGCTTCAATACGCTGTAACTTTTCTTGAATTTTAGTGGTCAGGATCTCACCCGTGGCGATATCAGCCAGCTCAACTTTGGGAGCCTGAAGGTTACCCTCAACCTGATCTCGGGCACGTCGCTGACTCCAATAGGCTCGATAACCGCGACCTTTGACCTCAAATTCAACTTCTGCTGAGGCTTCCGTGGTATGACGCGTCATTAACTCATTACTGCTGGCTGAAATCACTTTCATGCGAGGAGTTTGGTGGTACAGAGCCAAGCAGATCGCATCCAGCAAAGTCGTTTTGCCTGCACCTGTTGCACCTGTAATGGCAAACAAACTGGTATTGCAAAAAGGGGGTTGTCGAAAGTCGATTACAAACTCACCTTTCAAGGCGTTCAGGTTTTTTAAGCGTACACTCAGTATCTTCATTCTGCCTCTGACTCCAACGCTATCTGCTCAATTAAACCACGATGAAGTAGCGTCAGCGCGTCTCGTTGCGATTCATCCAAGGCTTCTAGAGCCAAACGGCGGTTGAACACCTCTTCCAGAGTCAGCTCACTAAGTTGCTGTTGCGCTTGCGGTGTTAATCCCACAGAACCTGCTGAATGCTCACGCCTTATTCTCAGCACCTGCAGTGGTAAGCCTTCAATCATCGCGTCAATACGAGGTTGCAGGTCTGACAAATAAGCATCACTGGCCACTCTGATTTCAAGCCATGCAGGCCACTCATCACACGCTTTTTCTGCAATCGGGGCCAGCTGGCCGGGTAGTTCGGCCAAGCAGGTGTTTAATGAAACCAGTTGGCGATATTGAGGGATAGCAAGTTCGCTGACGTCAACCTGTCCTTTTTCGTGAAGATCGACCAATAGCACCTGTTTTTGCTGTTGCGCTTCATCAAAACTGAGTGGAATTGGCGAACCGCAATAACGGATAAAATCACTGTTAGCCACACGTTGAGGACGATGAATATGTCCTAGTGCCAAGTAGTCAAAATCTGGAAAAGCGTCTGCCGGAAAGGCTTCCAGCATACCAATATACAGATCACGCACCGACTCACTTAAACGAGCGCCCACAGTTGTTAAATGTCCTGTACCCACAATCGGTAGCTGATCAGCTTGTTGCTCCGCTAACTGATATATCTGTTGATAGTGTTGCTGAATTGCTTGCATCAACAGTGACTGCTTTTCAGTGTGACTTTGACCTGCTTGACTGATCAGAAGATCCCGAGGCCGCAGATAAGGCAAGGCACACAACCACGCCTGTTGCTCACCCTGACGATTGCGACAAGCAATTAAGTGTTGCTCTGGATCACTCAGCCACCCGGGTACAACGGTCATATTGAGGCAATTGAGCAGAGCCTTCGACTCATTCAGCATCGCGACTGAATCGTGATTACCACCTAACACAACACATTGAACCTTCCGCTTACTCAGCTCGGCCATAGCATAATGATAGAGTTCACGCGCATAACTAGGAGGGGTTCCTGTATCAAAGATATCACCCGCCACCAGAAGCATATCAACCTGATGATCGACCACCGCTTGTAACAGCCAATCAATAAATGCCTGATGCTCGGCATAGCGGGTTTGTCCAAAAAAATGTTGTCCGAGGTGCCAGTCAGAGGTGTGCAAGATTCTCATTCATTCTCTTCCTATCCGCATGATGGAGGCAATCTTAACATGTGCTACTTTTTAAACTGCAAAATCCCATAAAATCCGTTAGAGTTGGCTATTATTTTTGGTTTTCGCTTTTCATGACAACATCTTGCAAACCTATACCCGGATTAATCTGGATGCTGGCCGCATTGACGGCGCTTGCACCGCTCGCGGTTGATGCCTACCTGCCCGCGTTTCCCACCATGGCCATAGATTTTGCTGTGCCCGTACAACAGATCGAACTGACGCTCAGCCTGTTTTTAATAGGCTTTGCGCTGGGTCAACTGACAGGAGGCCCCTTTTCTGATCATTTTGGTCGACGGACCGCCATTTTTACCGGTCTGTTCCTGTTCTTACTAGGGACTTTGGGTATTGTTTTGGGTCAGAGTATTGAAATGCTCTGGGCATCGCGCTTTTTACAGGCACTGGGTGGTGGCATTAGCATTGTCAATTCGTCTGCAATCGTTCGTGATATCTATCAAGGTGCAGACAGCGCCCGAGCCATGTCACGTATATCCGCAATCATGATGGTCGCACCGATGATGGCACCTTTCTTAGGCAGTGCCATTTTACACCTGGCCAACTGGCGCATCATTTTTGTGATCTTATCGCTCTATGCTGTGATTTTGTTAGTCACCCTAACACTGTATCTACCTGAGACACGCCGAACGACAGGACAGACTCATGCATCACCTTGGGAGCGTTACAAAAGCGTGCTCACACATCGTCGAGCCTTGGGGTATGTCTTGTCTGTAGCACTGGGTTATGCCGCGATGTTTGCCTTTATCACCGGCTCTTCTAGTGTCTATATGGGCTACTTTGGTGCCAGCACAGCGCTTTTTCCGGTGCTGTTTGGAGCCAATGTCGTCATGCTACTGATCATCAATAAAATTAATGCCCGTATCGTGCACCGCTTTACCCCTAAACGTTTACTTGCGTTAGCGCAATATACTCAAATTGCTCTGGGATTATGCTTAGTCAGTATAATGATCCTTGCCGAGATAGAACTCTGGCAAATGGTCACTGGCATCATGTTATTTATCGGGCTTCAAGGCTTTATTGTATCGAATGGCACCGCCAGCACACTGGAGTTTTTCCCACAAAATGCGGCCACAGCGACCGCTTTAGTAGGGGCAACAGGCTTTGCGCTCGGTGGGTTAGCGGGTGCTCTGGTAGGTATTTTTAGCGATGGTTCACCGCTGTTTTTGGTGATTACCATGACACTGGCCGTCACCTGTGGTGTCGTGCTACGAAAACAGCTTCATCACGGGCAGGCACTGGACAGCAAAACAGGCTAAACTTTGTCTCACACTCTCAACGCGAAGGAAATGTAATGGAAGCATGGCACCTTTGGTTATTGGCCAGCCTTTTTTTGATGATTATTGAACTATTGGGTACAGGCTTTGTAGCCTTTGCACTCGGCTTAGCGGCATTAGCCGGCATGACAGCCGCGATTCTTCACTTACCCTTGGCGGCACAATGGATCACCTTTGCCATTGCCGCCGCTCTGCTGGCACCCTGGTTACGTAAAAAATTTCGCCATTGGGCACCCTCCAGACGACGGAGTAGCCTTGCAGGTGAAAACCGCGCCCTGGCAGGAGAGTTAGTGCTGGATAATAATGGCCAATTAAAGGTCAAAATTGAAAGTGACCTGTACTTTGTCAGATCACGCAGTGAACAGCCCCTTTCGCCTGGAACCCAGGTTAAGGTGATAGAGTTTGATGGTATCACCGCCATCATCGATTAAAACCAACCCAACAGGATTAATTCAAATGGATGCTATTTTAATTATTGCACTGGCCATCACCGTGATGGTCGTAATTTTTGTGATCAAAGGGCTGATGATTGTGCAACAGTCAGAAGCGGTTGTTATTGAGCGCTTAGGCTCATACCACAAAACACTATCACCCGGCATTAACTGGATCATCCCTTTTGTCGACCTACCCCGCTCGATCAAGATGCGACGCTATCAAGTCATTAAGAATGAACAAATTCCTATGGTAGTAGAAGAAACCCGCATTGATCGACGCGAAACCGTACTCGACTTTCCGAGTCAACCGGTCATCACCGGCGACAATGTGAGCGTCACGGTAAATGGCGCACTTTACTTTCAAGTGATCGACCCAGAGCGCGCTGTCTACCAGGCTGAAAACCTAGTGCAGGCCATCGAAATACTGGCGAAAACATCATTACGTTCTGAAGTTGGTAAAATGGAGTTAGATAAACTCTTTGAATCGCGTCAGGATATCAATGATCGACTACAAATAGTCATGGATGATGCAGGTAATAAATGGGGCGTAAAAGTTACCCGTGTAGAGATTCAAGATATCGACATCCCAAAAGATGTTGAAGACGCAATGCGAAAACAGATGACCGCCGAACGTGAAAGACGAGCGATGGTACTACAAGCCAGCGGTGAAAGAGAAGCCGCCATAGCGCGTGCTCAAGGTGAAAAAGAGTCCGCTATTCTTGTTGCCGAGGGTGATAAAGCCGCCTCTATTTTAAGAGCGGAAGGTGAACGAGAAGCGATCAACCAAATTATGGCCGCCGCTGAAGGTAAAATAGACCCCGACCTAGTAGTTGGCTATCTAATGGGACTTGAATACCTGAATACGTTACCGAATATCGCAAAAGATGGCGATCGAGTCTTCCTGCCTTTTGAATCATCAAGCGTCTTAGGGGCGGTGGGCTCGCTTCAACAACTTCTCAATACGACACAAACTAAGTAAATAGGTCAATATATTCAGATCCTGTTAACCCGGATCAACGTATCATTTGATTAAGTGAGTGAAAATCGGTGGTTGAGTGATGGAACTCAACCGCTGATTTGCAATCGAACGAATAATTATTGATTTAAGTCATTGCACTTCTCAATAAAGATAGTTCTAATATACACACTAAACCTAAACCCGCTAGCCGATCGTTAGAATTAGCACGGGTTCAATCGTCAATGAAAGGGTAAATAACTATGGCAAACTCTAGCCGTCGCAGTTTCTTAAAGAAAGGTATGTTTGGTCTTGCCGCACTTCCTCTAGGTATGGGCGTAATGACCTCTAAAGCATTTGCCGAAGGTCTACCTCCTTTAAGCGAAGACGCACCTAATGCAAAGGCGTTGAACTATGTCAAAGTAGCCGCTGATGCTTCCGATCACCCAGCCTTCCAAGAAGGTCAGTATTGCGACAACTGCATGTTCTGGCAACCAGACACTAACGGTTGTACACTATTCCAAGGCTTCTCTGTTGAACCTAAAGGCTGGTGTCAGTCTTGGGTAGTGCGCCCAGGTAGTTAATATTTAGATACATCTCCAGACCGGAACCTCAACCCCTATAGCGACGCTATAGGGGTTTTTTATGTCTATTTCTGTTTGTATTTCTGTCAACTTAACCGCCTTCTTGCTAAGATGACGTATGATCATCTGTTTGAAATAAGCCATTCTTGTAAAGTACGCATGCTGTCTAGGTGATATGAAATCAATTGTTGCGACACCTCTGCTAAGATCAATTCTTGCGCCAACCTTGGGTGCACTTGTCGCAATTATTTTTTTCATGATGGCATCACTTTACAAACAAACGCTTGAAGAGCAACAACGTGCTATTCACATCGAACGTGTTGCGGAAATTCGAGCAAATATCGAAGGGGCATTCAATGGTGCCACTAACCTGACGGCTGGTTTAATCGCATTTGTCAGCTCAACTGGCGACATTAGTAATGATTTTTTCAATCAGCTCAGTGAAAACCTAATCCAACAAAACGCGCTTATCCGCAATATTACACTTGCTCCCGACAACATTATTCGTCACGTGCACCCATTAGAAGGAAACGAGGCGGCAGTTGGGCTAGACCTATATAACCACCCAACTCAAGGTGAGGCCACAAAAGTCATGATCGAATCTGGCACCCCTGTGTTAGCCGGTCCTTACGAATTAGTTCAGGGTGGTATTGGCGTCATCCATCGCGTCCCCATTTTTCTAAACGGTGATTATGGAAACCAATACTGGGGATTGATGAGCACCCCTATCGACTTTACCCGATTATTAGAGATGTCCGGAGTAACAGACCCGAACCTGAATATGCAACTTGCCATGAGAAGCATCGAAGGCACAGGGACCGATGGCATCATTTTTTGGGGTGAAGAATCCTTATTCCAGCATCCCAATGCCATACGGACCTACATTCAGGTATTAAATGGCAGATGGGAAATTGGCGCTGTCTCAACCGACAATATCTCACCAGCTGGCAAGCGGCTTGTTCTTTACGTGCAGCTCGTCGGTGGGTTATTTGCCCTGCTAACCACCTTTATGATCTGGCAACTATTAAGAATGAACGAGAGACTTCATTCATCTCAACAGCAGTATCGACAGCTTGCACAACAGGACAGCTTAACCGGCTTACCTAATCGAGTGCTATTGAATGACCGCTATAACCAATCAGTTGCCAGAGCAGAGCGCAACCGACAAAATCTTGTGTTGCTCTATATGGATCTAGATGGCTTTAAACGTATCAATGATGAACATGGTCATCAAGTCGGTGACCATGCTCTTGCCGAAATTGCCAAACGCTTTCAGCACACGGTACGCAACAGTGACAGCGTCATCCGTATGGGAGGCGATGAGTTCATTGTTTTGTTAGAAAATATTCAAAGTGTTGATGCAGTATTAAGCATCAGTGATAAATTATTAACCGCAGTCAGCCAACCTATCAACATTAAAGGGTTACGATTTAACCTAGGTATGAGTATTGGTGTTGCCTGCTTTCCTCATGACGGCATCACACTGGATCAACTGATCACCGCCGCAGATCACGCTATGTATAACGCTAAAGCAGCGGGTAAAAATCAAATTAGCTGGTCCTCTGATCCCAACTTTTATTTTAAACAATAGAAAAGGCTATGGATGGGGAATAACATTAAACACAAAACCACCCTTTTCCGCTCACTAATTATCAGTGCTAGCTTAGCTACAGTTGCACTACTCGCGGTACTCGCTTCAATCTTATATGTTGGCACCATGACACCCATGGAGCAACTGGCTAAAGACGAAGCTTTAGACAATGTAAAACAAAATCTAAACTTACAACTTCGTTCCAAAGAAGACTCCGTTCTGTCGATCGCAGCAGCCTTAAGCCGCGATCAACAGGTCAGGAAAGCACTTTTAAATGATGATAGAGATGCTGCAGTATCCAGCTTAAACAATTTAACTGAAGACTTTGCGTCCATTACCGATTACCGAATGATTAGAGCCCAAGTCATCAACAGTGATGGCATTATTATTGCCCGATCTTGGGATTTAGATTTTTTTGGTGAACCTGCCCCCCACCCAATGGTCGCAACAACCATGGAAACACACACGGCATCTGCTTCATTTAGTCTTGGCAATGCAGGAATCGGCATAATCGGATTCGCCCCTGTTATCGAAAACAATCAATTAATCGGTGTGATATCTGTTACCCAGGGTGTTGGATCAGTCGTCAGAGCACTCAAAGAGGATCACCTGGACTGGGTGTTGCTACTCAATAAGCAATCTATTCTAGAAAGGTTTTCTGGACGTTACCCTGTCACACTGGCTCAACTGCCGTCAATAAATGAAGATTATCTTCTAGCTCACCCAGACTGGTTTGATCGATCACTGGCAGAGCGTTTATCCACAGAATTATCAGACACTGCTACAGAAGAAGCGATGACCACACATCTGGATAGTCAACTGTTGTTTGAGTTTCCAACCTATGACCGTTCAGGAAGCTATATCGGCAAAAGCCTGATGCTCAAAGACGACACTGAGATAGCATCTCGTTTGGATGGTGTTCAGTCAGCCACCTACCTGCTGATAGCAACCACCTTACTTATTGTGACGTGTGTGGTTGCACTCCTGCTCTGGCTAGTCAGACATCGTGTTCTGCTCCCTATCAACCATATTATTTCAGTCATTAATCAAACCGTTGCAACTGGACGCTTCTCTAAACGAGTGCATGTTTCCAGACAAGATGAACTGGGATTAATGGCCCAAAACCTCAACACCCTGTTAGCCAATATCGAACGGGCGCTTAATGAATCGAATCGAGTCATGGGAGAGCTAGCGGTAGGTAATTTTGAACAGCGCATTGAAGGCCAGTATCAAGGTGACTTACTGACCATGAAACAAGGCATTAATGCCGCCGCACTCGAACTGAAAGAAGCTCGTGTAAAAGTGCTTCAAGCCAGTGAAGCAAAAGGACAGTTTTTAGCCAACATGAGTCATGAGATCAGAACACCCATTAACGGTGTGATCGGTATGCTGTCATTATTGGAAACCACCCCTCTATCCACAGAACAAGCTGAACAGGTGCACCTGGCCACACGATCTGCAGAACTTTTACTGGGACTGGTCAACGACATTTTAGACTTTTCTAAAATTGAAGCCGGTAAAATGAGTATTGAATCAGAGCCTGTACATTTGAAAGAGCTTACCCATACGCTAGAGCACCTATTCCAGCACACAGCTAAGCACAAGCAAATCCAACTCATTCAACACTATGACAAGCATTTATCAGACTGGATTGAAGGGGATTCCCTAAGAATACGTCAAGTACTGAACAACCTGCTTTCCAATGCGATCAAGTTTACCGATCAAGGAAAGGTCACGCTGGATATTACATTATCAGAGGATGGCAAACGCATCGGTTTTTCAGTTCAAGATACAGGCATTGGTATCAGCCCTGAAGCACAACAAAGGTTATTCTCAAGCTTTAGCCAAGCCGACAGCTCGACTAGCAGAAAGTACGGTGGAACAGGTTTGGGATTAATGATCTCGAAAGAACTTATCGAGTTAATGCATGGCAGGCTATGGCTGGACAGTGAAATAGGCAAAGGATCAACGTTTAGCTTTGAAATTCCCTACAAGCCTTGTGCACCGGCTGAATCGACAAAAGATACACGCCAAACATTTGCGCAGCACTCTGACAGAAAAGTACTGCTGGTCGAAGACAACCTGGTGAACCAAAAACTGGCGATGAAACTGTTAGAGAAGTTCAACATAGACGCAACACTTGCTCAAAATGGAGAGGAAGCCCTGCAACAATTAGAAAGCAATGTCTTTGATCTCATCTTAATGGACTGCCAAATGCCCATTATGGATGGATATGAAGCCACTAAAATTATTCGACAACGTGACATTATGACACCCATAGCCGCCTTAACCGCAAATGCTAGTGAAGAGGATAAAAAAATGTGTCTAAGTTGCGGCATGAACGACTTCTTGTCCAAGCCTTATAACATTGAAAAAATGGCACAACTGCTTCAGCGATGGCTTTAAGCACCTTCCAAGCCAACTCCCCTCCCTCGCTAAAACTTCAAACTGGGATGCAAACTAAAAATACAATCGAACGTTCGTTTATTAATCATTTGATGATCTAGATCAACACAAGAGGCAATTATTGGATAAACTTTAGTCGACTGAGTGCGTGCCACGTAACGGAGAGAATTATTACTCCGACCCTGGTTTCCAAAGTCTGTAACGAGTGCTACGCCCTCCAGCTTCGCTTTTAACCAAGCAACCTAGTTCAACCAACATCGCTAGATGACGAGATGCTGTTGGCTTACTCACTTTTGCTACTTTATGATATTGCGACGTATTAATACCTTGGTCAAAATCACCATCAAGCATTCGATTGAGCACTTTTACCTGTTCTGAGGATAACTGAGTTTGATCAGTGCTTCGCCAGAAATTTGTTTTAAAGGTTGTTTTATCGATCTCTTTGAGCACATTGTCGAAGGTTTCATTTAAGGTATTTAAGAACCACATAATCCAAGAGGTAATATCAAGATCACTTCTTTGGACTTGCTCTAATATGTCGTAGTAGCTTTTACGGTTCGCCTGTATCGTCTCTGACATCGCATAAAAACGAACAGATTGACGCTCCGCTTGGGCCAGAGCTAAATCAGTGAGTAACCTAGTGATCCTTCCATTGCCGTCATCAAATGGATGTAGTGTGACAAACCAAAGGTGTGTAATGGCAGCTCTAAGCAATGGATCGAAAGCAAGGTCCTCACGGGAATCATTAAACCAGTTAATAAACATGTCTAGTTCTGTGTCAAGCACATCGCGGCACGGCGCTTCAAAATGCACAGTTGGTTTGTCAATCCT